>CAXTPM010000188.1:0-544 GCA_964245865.1 uncultured Fimbriiglobus sp.
GACGTTCGACTTGCCGCTGCCGTTGGGGCCGACGATGGCCGTCACGCCCGGCGCGAAGTCGAAGCGCGTGCGCTCGGCGAACGACTTGAAGCCGAAGAGTTCGAGCGATTTGAGCATCGGTTTCCTACGCGAAGGACGGCGCGGCCTACTTCGCGGACCAGCCGTGGCGGCGCCCACGCCGGTCCACGTAGCCGGCGCCGTCGATGGTTTCGGCGCGGGCGAGGTCGCCGTCGAAGTCGTCGGCGACTTTGAACTGCGGCTCGATTGCCCACCCGCCGCGGGCGTCGATGTAGCCCCAGAGTCGCAGGCCTGGCGTGGCGACCGCACCGGGAGCGAACCCGGTGCTCACTACCGCCCCGCCGCTGCGGAACTGGCTCTCCGCGGGCAGCATCGCGGGGCGCGGCCCGGTTTCGCCGGAATCAACGCGCGCCGGCCGCGGGTTCGCCGCGCTCGGTTCGACGGGCCTCAGCCGGGCTACCCACACGATCGTGCCGGCCCCCCGCGAACTCCTCCAGCCACACCGCCGCCGCGACGCCAAGCGGCA
>CAXTPM010000188.1:554-2437 GCA_964245865.1 uncultured Fimbriiglobus sp.
CCACGACGAGGTCGTACTGCGGCGGCACCACCTCCCGGCCGTCGTCGTCGATGTAGCCCTACTTGTCGCCGGCCCGGAACGGGTACAGCTTGCGCCCAAACGCCCGCGAATCGGCCCCGGCGAGGGCGGACAACAGGGCGAACCCGGCGGCGAGTCGGTGCGGCATGGGGCGCGCCTCGGGAGGGAGCAGGGTCGCGGCCGGCGGGCGACTTGCGGAGTCCTCCTGAGCGGGGGGCGTCAACCCTCCGAGCCAGTCCAACACTTATAACTTGCTGTAAGTGTTGGACTGGCTCGGAGGGCTGACGCCCCCCGCTCAGGAGGACTCCGCAAGTCGCCCCTACTGCCCGATCGGCGTCGGCTCCGGCGCGCTCGGTGCCTTCTTCGGGCTGAAAATCCGCCCCGGCTCGCGGGCCAAGTCCGACTGCGGCGCGGCCGGCTTGGGCGCCGGCTCGGCCAGGGTGCTCGGCAGGTTGTAGTTGCCAACCCCGTCGGTGGTGCCCGCGCGCTGCACCTCGTCGTCGGCCTTGGTCATGCCTGGGTCGGCGGCGCAGATGACGGCCAGTTGCGGCAGCGACAGGCCGCGCGGGGCGGCGTCGAACACCACGGGGAACTCGACGACTTCCGCGACCTGGACTTTGCGCACGCAATCCACGACTTCGCTGTAGCCGGCGCCGAGCGCCGCCAGGGTTTGCAGCACGTTGCCCAGGTCGGCGGGGCAGATGCGCTCCAGCGTCGTCGGCTCGCCGTTCTTGTCGGTCGTCACGCGCCCCACCTTCACCGTCGGGTAGCCGGCCTGGGCGCTCACCACGTAGTCCCGGCCGAGACCGAAGGAGAACGGGGTCCGCAGCACGAACGGCCCGCCGAACAGTACGACCTCGGCGCGGCCCTGGCCGGAGACGTGCACCATCGGCGGCGTGTTCTCGGCCACGGTGTGCAGCCAGAAGGAGCCGTTGCAGTGCCGGCCCTTGATCGCGGGGTTCTGGGCGTCGGCGTGGCGCAGCGCCACGAACGCCCCGTACCGCAGCGTCGCGTCGGGCTTAGCCATGAGTTCGGCGAGCTTCTCGGTACACGAGGCGTCGTCGAGGCTCGAAAGTGCGGTGAGGCACTGCGTGCGGACGGCGGCATGGTTCTGCGCGAGTTCCGCCAAATCAGCGGCGCCGTCGGCGTGGCCGAGGTACGCCAGGGCTTCGGCACTGGCGAAGCGCACCCACAGCGAATCGGATTGGAGGCCGACGCGCAGCGCCTGGCGGCTGTCGCTGCCCAAGGCTTCGAGCTTGACCGCAGCAGTCAGGCAGGTCTCGGGGCGCAAAAGATCGTTGTCGAGCTGCCGGCGGTACGAGCTTTCGCCGGGCATCTGCACCAGCGGCACCTGCCGGGCGACCGTGAGGAAGCGGCGGTGGTTCAAGCGGTAGCCTGGGGGGACGCGGCACATCACCAAGGGGCGGTTCGACTGCACCTTGGCCTCGGCCAGCTTGCCGGTGTTGTCGCCCGCTGCCTGGAACACGGCGTTCAGGCGCTCGGCGACGACCATCGCCAGCCGGGTTTGCGGGGTGTTGTCGTTCAAGAGGAAGTAGTACGGCCGGTCGATGAGTACCTTGCCGCCGCCCCAAATGCGGCCCTCGCGGGGTTCCAGGCCGGCCACCAGGGGGCCGTCGGCGATACCCAGTCGGCTGCCGAGCAAGAGGGTGTTGTCGGCCGGGGCGGTGGCGCTCGAGTCGGTGGCCATCCCGGCTGACTGCATCGCCTGGCGGGCGTTGCCGGCGAGTTCGGCGTTGGTCATCTCGGCACTCAGCAACACGCCGCCCTTGAGGCTCGTGGTTTTGCTGGTGGGGGGCAGGGCGACCGCGATGTCGTAGCGGTCGCCGGCGCGGGCGCCCGGCGGG
>CAXTPM010000188.1:2447-7118 GCA_964245865.1 uncultured Fimbriiglobus sp.
TGAGCACCAGCGAGTGCTCGCGCTTCGCGTCGTCCAGGAGTTCCTTGACTGGATACTTCTGCTTGCGCAGAGCTTGTTCGAGCATGGTGCGCCAGCCGTCGGCGGCGGGGATGCTGCCGGTGCCGCTGAGGTTGTGGACGTACCCGACCCCGTGGACGGGGATCGGCTCGACGTTGCCGACCTCGGTCTTGGCGCCGACGGTGGCGACGGCCTCGGTTTCGGCGAGGTCGTCGGACGCCTGGGAGCGCGTAACGGTTTCGGTTTTCAGGCACCCGCCCCCGGCGGCGCCGAGCCAGAGCGCGAAGCCGCAGGCCATGGAACGGTGCATGCGCAAACTCCCCCGTGCGCCAGCACTTGTGAGGGCGGCCGCCGGTTCCCCCGAACCGGACGAGGCCGCGCGCCGCCGAGACATGCGAGTCACAGGGCGCCTGGCAAGTGCGGGACGATAGCGACTGCGCCGGGGGTGTCAAGAGGGAAGTGTCGTGGGTGGTTTCGTCTTCCTGAGCGGGGGGCGTCAGCCCTCCGAGCCTTGCAACCACTTGAGGCCTGCCGAGAACCCTAGCGTGACTCGGAGGGCTGACGCCCCCCGCTCAGGAAGACGAAGGCCGAGTCACTTATAATGCGGGCTAGGCAGTAATCGGGAGGCAGAACTCGTGCACGACCGCCGGCAGCAGCTCCTCGACCACATCGGCCGCGCCTTCGCCGGCGTCGAACTCGGTGACGGCGTGAGCCTGCACGAGACGCAGGTCATCGACGCATACGGCTCGGACGACGAGTGCGAGGCCGCGCGGGCGCCGGACGAGAAAGTCGATTGGCGCAAACTCGTCGCCGACCCCGACTTCCCGCGCATTTGCGGCAGCTACGGCGGCATGAGCTTCTTCGACGCCGCCGGGCTGCGCTTCCACCTGCCCGCGTGCCTGTCGCTCGCGGTAACGGACCCCGAGGGCACGAACATCGACGTGAACGACATCCTAGGCAGTCTAGAGTTTCACCTGACCGACTTGAGCGAATACACCCTGGAGCGGCTGGCAATCCTTGACCCCGCCCAGCGCGCGTGCGTCCGGGAGGTGCTGGTGTACTTGCGGGACGCTGGCGGGATTGACGGCGACCAGGTGGACGAGGCGATCGCGGGATACTGGAGCCGCTAGCGGTTGACCGCCGCGTTCACCCCGCCCCCGCCCACCCTGGGCCGCACGACCGCCAGCGCGCTCGCCGCCAGCCCGCGCAAACTCTCGCGCTTGGCGCTGCCGCGCTTCCAGAGCGCCCGCCAGTACCACCACGCCGCACTGGTTGGCTCGCTGCGGCGCAGGGTATAGGCCAACTGCCGGAACGTCGAGGCGTAGCCCTCGTTCAGCGCCCGCGCGGGGATGCGCTGCCCGAGGTTTCGGCGGCGGATCGCGCGGTTCTTGATGACTTCGGAGGTGCGCACGCGGTCGGTGAGCTTCGCCGAGAGGTTGCCGTGCCCGGTGCGGTAGAGTACCAGCGGCTCATCGACGGCCACGGCCATAGTGTGCCGGGCGAGCCGCAGCCAGAGGTCGTAGTCGATGGCGAGGTCGAGCGACGGGTCGAAGCCGCCGACCGCCTCGAAGAGTTCGCGCCGGACGACCACCGACGAGAAGCAGACGAAGTTCTTGGCGTACACCGCCGCGAGAATGTCGCCGCTCGGGAGCGCGGCGGGCGCCGGCTGCTTCGCCAGGGCGAGGCCGTCGGGGCCGATCAGCGTCCGCCGCGTGTAGCACAGCCCCGCGCCGGGGTCGGCGGCGAGCGCGGCCATCTGGCGTTCGAGTTTGGTGGGGTGCCAGGCGTCGTCGGCATCGAGGTACGCCAGCCACTCGCCCCGGCTCAGGCGCGCGCCCAGGTTCTTGGCGCGCGACTGGCCGAGCTTGTCGCTCCCGGCTAGCCGGATGCGGTGATCGGACAGGTACGGCCGTACTACCGCTGCGGTGCCGTCGGTGGAGCCGTCGTCGATGACGACGAGTTCCCAGTCGGCCACGGTCTGGGCGCGCACCGACTGAATCGCCTGGGCGACGAACGCGGCGTAGTTCTTCGCCGCCATCACGACCGAGATCATAGTCGGGTTCCTTGCGGGCTTCGGCTCAATTCGCCGCGTTCAACAGCTCGGCCTGCGTCACCTTGGAGATGCAGAAGCGGTACTTGCCCGACGGCTCCTGCTCGATACCATCGACGAGTTCGACTTCGTGCTTCATGCGCGGGCCGAACAACTCGCCCACCAGGTTGCCGATCTTGGCGTAGCTCGCCGGGCCGAACTGCTCGCCGCGAACTAGCCGCAGCCGGAGTAGGGTACGCGTCTCCTGGACCAGTTGCAGTTGCGCGACGCCGGGGATGTGCGTGGCGAAGTTCTCGGTGAGGCTGATGCCCGAAATGAGTTCCCCGGCTGGGGTCACGACGAAATCGGCCTCGCGCCCGGCCACCGCGCTCAGGCGTGGCAACCCCCGGCCGCAGGTGCACTCGCCGACCAGTTCGCCGGCCACGTCGCCGACTTGGTAGCGGATCAGCGGCATCGCGCGGTTGACCAAATCCGTGAGGTAGAGCTTGCCGCCGGGGCCGACCTCGACATGCACCGACTCGGCCGCGATGTGCAGCCCGTCGTGCCGCTCGCACTCCGAGGCAATCAGGCTCACCTCCTCGCAGCCGTAGCGATCGGTGACCTTCGCGCCGAAGACTTCCTCGATCACCGGCCGCTGCCAGGCGTGCAGCGGCATCGCCGTACTCACGATGCCGGTGGGGCGGATGCCGAACTCGCCGAGTGCCTTCAGGTGCGTCGCCACCAGGTACAGCGAGTGCGCGTGGCCGAACAGCAGGCCCGGCGGGTTGCGGCGCAGTTGCTTGGCGAACGCCGCGATTTTGGCCGGCGTCAGGCGGATCGTGTCGAGGTACGTCGCGCGGTCCAACAGTAAGTTGCGCAGCACACCGCGCAGGCCGTCGTGGCGGTACTCGGGGTTGCCCCACACCTTGGCCACCCGCTCGCCCAGCCGGTAGCCGCTCCACTGGTCGGCGCGCAGCGTGCACGCCGCCTTCCACTGCGCCGCCGGCTCGTCGAGCCACAACTTCAGCGGCACGCCGGTGGAACCCGACGTGGTCTTGAGCCGCCACGCCGAGCGGTCGCCGACTTCGCTCAAAAGCAAGTCGCCCGCGCGGCGGATGTCGGCTTTGGTCAGCACCGGGAAGGCACTCAGGTCCGCGAGCGTGCGGAAGTCCGACGGGTGCAGCCCGGCTTTCGCCATCGACTCGCGGTAGTGCGGCACCGTCTCGAAGGCGAACGCCAACTGCCCGGCGACGAGCCTCGTCTGCACCTCCCGGATGTCAGCGGGCGCGGCGTACTGCGAGCGTTCCAGCCGCCGGGCGTACTCCAGGTGCCGACTCCGGCGTCGCAGCGCCACCAGCGGCCAAATAACGTCGCGGTTCAAGGCGGCGAGCATCCGTGCTCCTTGTGAAGATCGTGGACCGTGGTTCGTGGCGCGTGAAGCGGGTCGGGGCGGCGGTCATCAACGATCCACGCGCCACGAACCGCGAGTCACGACTTCCCCTGCCAGGCTACCTGCGCGGCTAAGCCTTCATCCAGGCCGGTCTTCGGCTTCCAGCCGAGGTGCCGCCAGAGCTTCGAGACATCCGCGGCGGTCGCCAACTGGTCCCCAGGGCGATCCGGGCGGCGCTCAATTTTGGCCGTCTTGCCGGTGAGCCGCTCGATGCGGCGGATGACATCAATGATGGTGGTGAGTTCGCCGCCGCCGAGGTTGTAGACTTCGCCGGGGTGGGCGTCGAACCCCACTCGCATCGTCGCCTCGACGCAGTCGCTAATGTAGGTGTTGCCGCGCACCTGCAGCCCGTCGCCGGTGAGCGGGATGACGCCGCCACTTAAGATTCGCTCGATGAACAGGTTGTAGCCCATGTCTGGGCGCTGGCGCGGGCCGTACACGCTGAAGTAACGCACCACCACCGTCGGCAGGCCGAACTCATCACCATAGACGCGCGCCAACTGCTCGCCGGCCAATTTGGTGATGCCGTAGGGGCTACTCGGCCGCGTGGGCAGCATCTCGTCGCCCGAGGCGTACTTGCCGTAAACCGACGACGTGCTGGCGTACATCACTTTCCGCAGCGCCTTCTCGCGCCGCAATGCCTCCAAGAGGCGGTGCGTGGCGGTGAGGTTGTGCCGCTGGTACAGGTCGAACTCGGTGAAGCTCTTGACGAGTCCCGGATAGGCCGCGAGGTGGAACACGACCTCCGCGCCTTCGAGCGCCGGGCGCAGCTCGTCGGCGCTCAGGTCGAGTTCGCGGAACTCGAACCCCGGCGTGCCCCGCAACTTCGTGAGGTTGGCTTCCTTGAGTTCGCGCCCGTAGTAGGCGGTGAAGCAGTCGATGCCGCTCACGGCGTGCCCGGCGGCGAGGAGTGATTCGGAGAGGTGCGAGCCGATGAACCCCGCGCACCCCGTGACGACCGCCCGCATGCCGCTTCCTGCCCTGGTGTGGAACTCGCCCGTGGGGGATCGTAGCACACGCCCGGCGGCGGGGGCAAGCCCGACGCCTCTTCCTGTTCCCCCCTCAGGGGGAGGGGATGGGAGCGAACCGCAGCACGAACTCGCTCCCGCCGCCAGGCCGTCGTGCCGCCGTCAAGTCGCCGTCGTGCTCGCGCATCGTTTTACGGCTCACCGGC
>CAXTPM010000188.1:7128-8761 GCA_964245865.1 uncultured Fimbriiglobus sp.
ACCCAGACCCGTGCCCCGGCTCCCCTTCGTACTCACGAACGGCTTGAAGATGTCTTCCGCCATCTCCGGGTCAAGGCCCGGCCCGGTGTCGCGCACCGCCAGCTCGGCCCCATCGCCCCCGGTGGCCGTCAGCACCACCTCCACGAGTTTCACGTCGGCCGACTCCACCGCGTCGAGGGCGTTGGACACCACGTTCAGGAGCGCGCGGTGGAAGCCTTCGGGGTCGCCGGCCACGGTCACGGGGCCGGGCGGGGCGTCGAAGCGCAGCTCGGCGCCGATGTCCGCGGCGCGCCCGGCCACGAGTTCGAGCGCGTCGCGCGCCAGTGCCCCGAGTTCGACCGCCTCGGCGCCGGGTTCGCGCTCCTTAGAGTAGCCGAGCATGTCCAGAATCAACTCGTCGATGCGGCGCTGGTTGCGCTCGACCAGCTTCCAGCCCTTCTCCAAGAGAGGCTTGTCGTCGCCGGCGAGTCCCATGCGCACGAGGTCGCCGCCGAAGCGCACGCCCTGCATGATGTTCTTGACATGATGCGACAGCGCCGCCATCGCCTGCCCCACGGCCGCGAGTCGCTCGGCGGCGAGTAGCGCGTGGTAGTGCCGCGTCTCCTCGACCGCCACCGCCGCCTGGTGGCCGAGCGCGGCCGCGAGCAGCAAGTGGTCGGCGTGGAAGCGCGGCCCCGAGTCGGCGGCCGCGTCCAGGAAGAGCGCGCCGACGGTGTCGTGCCTTCCTTTGAGCGGCACGCAGATGACCTCGCGTAGCCGGTGCCGCGCGACGCTTTCCCCGGTGCGGAAGCGCTCGTCGGCGGCGGCGTCGGCCACCAGCACCCCCTCGCCGGTACTCACGACGTACTCGACCACGGTGAGGCTGACCGCCGCGCCCCCCAACCCCGGCCGGGCGAGTCTCCCCGTCGCCGGGTCTCGCAATAGCGCGCAGCCCCGGTCGGCCCCGACGGCGCGGGCGGCGAGCGCGGCGATGCGCTCCACGAGTTCCCCGGCGTCCTGGATTCGGCCGGTGAGTTCGCCCGCCTCGTACACGGCGGTGAGGTGGCCCAGGCGCCCGCGCAGCCAGTCGCCGCCGGCGCGCGACGGGTCGCGCAGCACCTGGCTCCCGGCGTCGGCGGGGACGCTGCGCACGATCGAGCCGGCGAACGGCGGCGGGGCGGGGCTAGTCGCGCCGTCGGCCAGGTATTCGAGCACCGTGCCGCCGACTTCGAGCCGGTCCCCGCTGCGCAGGCGCGCGCCCCCCGCGCCGGGCACGGCGGCGCCGTTGAGGCGCGTGCCGTTGCCGCTGCCCAGGTCCGCGAGGTCGTGGCCCCCCCCCGGAACCGGGTGCAGTTCGAAGTGCCGCCGCGACACGCGCTCGTCGGTGAGGGCGACGGCGCACGCGGAGTGCCGGCCGACGACGGCGCTTCCGGGGGGCAAATCGAAGCGCCGCCCGGCGTCGGGGCCGGCGCGGACGACGAGACACGGCACGGGGCGGCTCCGGTGACTGGGTGAGGGGTATTGTATTCCTGAGCGGGGGGCGTCAGCCCTCCGAGCCTGTCGGGCACTTGTGGCGTGCCGAGAACGATTGACAGGCTCGGAGGGCTGACGCCCCCCGCTCAGGAGTGCCGGAGCCGTCACCGCCGCAACGGCG
>CAXTPM010000189.1:0-8729 GCA_964245865.1 uncultured Fimbriiglobus sp.
GAAGGAAATCTCGCTCGGCATGAAGCAGTGCCAGCCGAACCCGTGGGACGAGGTGTCGAAGAAGTACCCGCCGGGCACGCAGATTTCCGGCACGGTGCGGAACCTCACCAGCTACGGCGCCTTTATCGAAATCGAGGAGGGAATCGATGGCCTGCTGCACGTGAGCGACATGAGCTGGGTGCGCAAGGTGTCGAACCCCTCGGAAGTCGTGCAGAAGGGCCAGAAGGTCACGTGCGTCGTACTGAGTGTGGACCAGGAGCGCAAGCGCGTCGCACTGGGCCTGAAGCAGATGGCCAACGACCCGTGGGACGGCGACATCCCCGGCCGCTACGCCCCTGGGCAGAAGGTGTCGGGCAAGGTCACGAAGCTCACGAACTTCGGCGTGTTCGTCGAGTTGGAGCAGGGTCTCGAAGGGCTGCTGCACATCTCGGAACTCTCGGACGACAAGATCGAGTCGCCCGAAGAGGTGGTCAAGGTTGGTGATGAGATCGAAGTCAAGGTGCTGCGCGTGGACTCGAAGGACCGCAAGATCGGTCTCTCGAAGCGCAACGTCGATGACCCCACCGTGCCGGACGACTCGAACGTGAACTACGACGAGATGACCGGCGAGGCGGCCCAACAGTCGGCCACGCCCTCGGGCGGCGACGGGGGCCGCGACAAAGAGCGCGCGCCCCGCCGCGACGAGCCGCGCAAGGACTTGCGCGGGGGCACCGGCGCCGGTGGCGACATGTTCAAGCTGCCGGGGCAGTAACGGCCCGGCGGCAGGCAGCGATCAATCAACTCGGGACGCGGCCGACGCAAGTCGGCCGCGTCTTTTCGTTCGCGGCGCCCGTCAGCAAGACCCAGGGTGTTGCCCTGGGTTCGCCTGTAGGTTTTCACCCGCGCACTGGGTTCCCAGCAAGGCACCCGCTGTCTGAAACCCAACACGCCGCGCGAAAAATCTTTGTCAGCCTCCACCACTCGGCTTCGTACCTCAATCCGTCGCAACCGCTACGACCCGCTAACCCGCGCCGTCTCGCGTGTACCGCGCCGGATGCGCAGTTCGCCCCACGCTAAACCCTTGCGTTACAAGCGGAAGCGAATGTCGAAAAACTCGCTTGACTGCGGGGAAAGTGTCTAGAACTCGGGTCGCGGCGCGTGTATCACTGCATAGCAACGCAGGAATGATCGCACGGCCGGGGGCGAGGTTTGCGGTGCGGGCGGAAAATCGTTTGCGTCGCTTAGCGATCCGTCCTAGATTGTTTTGCCCATCATGCCGGTCTTGACTTTTGCGGGGCTGGGGGAACGCAGATCGTGTTCGCCTGGCGTCCCGGTCATAGTGGGTGCGCGGTCTGGTGCCGTTGGGCGCAAGTTCGCGGCGGGAAAGTGAGTTTGCGGTCGGATGCGGGGCGTTCCCGGTTGCGGGGGTCTCGTTCGCCAGTCGATACGGTGAGTACGGTCGTGGGACGGCCGGCCGGTGATTGACTTCTGTGCCGGAATGCTTCGTAGTCAGGATGCCCACGATATGTCTCGCCTCCGCAAGCCCCGCGCCGACGTGGTGCAGTCGCCCCTGGAAACCTACCTCCGGGAGATCAACGAGACCGCGCTGCTCACCGCCGACCAGGAGAAGAGCCTGGCGCGGCTGATCGCGGTGGGCGACACCGCCGCGCGGGACCAGATGGTGCGGGCCAACTTACGCCTGGTGGTGAACATCGCGCGGGGCTACACGGGCAAGGGGTTGGCCCTGCAAGACCTCATTGAGGAGGGCAACCTCGGCCTGTTGCGCGCCGTCGAGGGGTTCGACCCCAACATGAACACGCGCTTCAGTACCTACGCCAGCTACTGGATCAAGCAGAGTATCAAGCGCGCCTTGGTGAACACCGCCAAGACGATCCGCATCCCGGCGTACATGGTCGAACTCATCTCGAAGTGGCGCCGGGCCAACAACAAGCTTACCGACGAGTTGGGCCGGGCGCCGACGCACGAGGAGATCGCCAAACTCCTCGGGCTGCCCAAGAAGAAGCTCTCGATCATCAAGAAGGCCATTCGCGTCTATAACAGTGCCCCGCAGACCGACCAGGGCGGCGACGCGGGCTGGAGCATCGACGAGATGCTGATGGACAACCGCAGTAAATCGCCGGACGTGGAGATGGGCGACAACGAGGACTTGAAGCACGTGATGGTGCTGCTCGACAAGATGGACAAGCGCGAGGCGAGTGTGCTACGCATGCGCTTCGGCCTCGACGACGAGGAGCCGAAGACCTTGAAAGAAATCGGCGAGTGCCTCGGCCTCACCCGCGAGCGCGTGCGGCAGATCGAATCCGAGGCCCTGCAGAAGCTCAACGAAAGCCTGTGCGCCGACTAGTCGGGGCCGCACACTACCGAGACGCTGAGAGCCGCCGGGCCGGGTGCCCGGCGGCTTTTTTTGTTGGTAGAATGGCGGCGCCCGATTGCCCGCGTCGTGAGGAGGATTGCCGATGGCGACCGACACGATCCCGCCGCTGCCCGAGGCCCGCGCCCCTTGCGCCAACGGGTCCGCGCCGCCCGCCGCACCCGACCCCACGGCCGAGGAGTTGCGCCGGCAGGCCCACGCGGACCTGGATTCCTTGCCCGAGTAGGCACTCGATGACGTGGCGGAGTGGCTGGCCGAGTGCGCGGAGCACTGCCGGCGCTTTCCGCTCGACAGTCTGCCGCCGGCGGAGTCGCGGACGATTCAGTCGGTGCTCGTCGGCCCGCCGATCCTCTAGGCGGCGTCGCCGGTGTGCGACTCGCTCGGCGCCGGCTTGCCGGAACTCGTCATCGACTTCTAGCGCTACTTTGCCCTGCCCGCCGGCGAGGTTTGCCGCCGCGTCGAGCTCGGCGGGGCGAGCCGGCGCGCGGCGTTTGCGAGTCCGTACCTGGAGCACCCGGCCGTGAGGGTTGCGGCGGACCACGGCCGGGTGGCGCTGCCGGAGGACCACGCCAGTGCGCGAGTCGCGGCGATCGGCCGACTTGCGGCCGGCGCGCCGCTGGGCTAGAGTGGTAGTCCCGCCCGCGCCCCGAGCCGAGTCCGATCCATGTGGCTGATGTACCCCGTCCTCGGCGGCGATGTCCGGCGCGCCCGCGCGGGCGTCGGCGTGCTGATCGGCGCCTCGCTGGTGTGGTACGTCGCGCTCACCGGGGTGGTGGCGGTGTGGCCGGACGCGGTGCTCTCGAAGGTGCGCAACAAGTTCGCCGAGGTGCCCGGCGCCGCGACCAACTGGACGCCGTTCCTGATTCTCTTGGTCGCGTTCAGCCTCGCGGGGTGTTTGCGGGCGCTGGGCTACCGGCTGAGCCGCAACGTGACCGGCGCACTCGCGGTGCCCGAATCGACCGACCTCGGCACCCTGGGCGTGTTCCTGTGGCTCGCGGCGTGCGGCACCATCTACGTGGGTTTCAGCGGCCTCATCGGCCTGGTCGCGGCGCTCGCGGGGTTGCTCGAACTCCGCTTCCAGCGCTACCCGGCCGCGCTGTTTCAACTCACCGTGGGGCCGCAGGCGGTGCGCCTCGTGGGGTGGTACGTGCGGCTCCGCACGTTGTGGCTGGGCGTGGTGATCGCCGCGAGCCTGGTGATCCTCGTGGCCCACGGCGTCATCGACATCCCGCGCGCGGCCGGGGGGCCGAACGAGGCGACGATCCTGCGCGTGACGAGCACCCTGAAGGTGGCCTTCAACGCCCTGGCGTCCGCGGCGCTGATCACGCTGCCGCTGCTCACCGTGGCGTACTTCTACCTCCTGGGGCGCACCTACAACGCGCTGCCCCGGCTGACCGACCCCAACGGCGCCGTCCCGCAGGCCGAGCCGCCGCCCAAGCCGGGCTTCGACCAGCTCAAGGAGGCGCTGCGCCCGCAGGCGTGGTAGGCCACTGCCCCAGAGCCATCTGCCCCAGCACCAGCGCCAAGACCCCGAAGCTCACCACCGCGTTCACCTGGAAGAACGCCGCGTTCACCCGCGACAAGTCGGCCGCGCTGACCAGCGAGTGCTCGTACACCAACAGTAGCGCGATCGCCGCCAGCCCCACGGCGAACAGTTGGCCCCCGCCCGGCGGCACCCCGAACGCGAGCGCCCCCCGCACGCCCAGCCGCGCCGGGACGCTGTGCAGCCCCGATTGCCGGTCGAACTCGGCGTCCTGGCAGGCGTAAATCAGGTCGAAGCCCGCGACCCAGAACAGCACCGCCCCCGCGAGTAGCGCCGGCACCTCCAGCCGCACGGGGCCGAGGATCGCCAGCCACGCCGCGAGGGGGGCGAGCGCGAGTGCCGCGCCGAGCCAGAAGTGGGCGAGGCTCGTGAACCGCTTGGCGAGCGAGTACCCCAGCAGGAACGCCAGCACCGGCACGCTCAACGCCAGCGGCCACCAGTTGGGCGTGGTCTTGAGCAGGAACAGCCCCGTCGCCGCGACGAACGCCGCCGCACTGGCCGCGGTGAACAGCGCCACCGCGCGCACGCTCAAGAGGCCGGCGGGAATGTGCCGGCCGGCGGTGCGGGGGTTCTCGGCGTCCAGGCGACGGTCCACGAGCCGGTTGAACGCCATCGCCGCCGTGCGCGCCGCCACCATGCACGCCAGGATGCCGGCCACCTCCACGGCCTCGACGCGCCCGGCCAGCCGCCACGCCACGGCGGCACTGGCGAGCGCGAACGGCAGGGCGAACACGGTGTGGCTGAAGCGGATCAGCCCGAGGTAGAGCCGGACGGGGTGGGGCATGGCGGGTGGGGCTAGAGGAGGACTTCGGCGGGGCCGTCGGACGAAAGGCGGTCGCGCACCTGGACGTGGCACTGACCGGAGTCCCACCAGTCGAGCAACTGCACCGCCCAGCCATAGCGAGGGTGATCGTAACTGCGACGGGTGCGGTCGCCCTGGGCGTGGGCTTGCAGTGGCGGCGTTAGCCACCGGACGACCGAAACCCGGCCGTCCCACCGCTCGAAGACCCCCGGCCCGGAGAACGGCAGCCCGGCCACGGTGCCGCGCGTAAACTCGTCGCCGTGGTGCCAGACGCCTTGGTAGGGCCGGACCCACTCGAACGACCACTGCGGGGCGGCGGCGCGGTACTCGGCTAGCGACGGCGAGGTGCGGACGCGTTGGTTGTCCGCGAGGTCTTCCCAAAGGCCGGTGTAGTCCACCAGGCGGATGTCGCGCAGCCCCGCAGGCGCCTTCGGGGCCGCAAGCAGGAGGTCGCCGGCGAACGCGAAGAAGTGGTCCGCCTGGAGCGATTCGAGCCGGGGGCAGAACGCCAACCCCCGGCTCGTCGCCCAGTTGAGGAGGTCGAACTGGCCGTACAGCTCTACGTGCCGGACTTGCGGCACCACCGGTAGTAGTGGCGGCATCCCCTGGCCGGGGTGGACAACCACCGCCAGCGTGTCCACCGTCGGGTAGCGGTCGATTAGCCGTGCGCCCTCGGTCATCAGCGCGTGCAGCGGCACCCGCAGTTTCCTCGGCAATCCGCGCTCGAAGACGTACCGCCGCCGTCGCCCCGGCGGCTCGGGGCTAATGCGAAGCAGCCACGCCCGCGCCCGCCGCAGCAACTGCCGCTCCTCGCGCTCTAGCTCGATCACCCCCGGCCGCGCGTAGTCGCCCCGGTGCGGCTCCAACTCGATCTGCACGCGGATGAAGCGTGCCCACGCCGATTCGCCGCGGTCGTCGAGCCAGTCGGCCAGCACCAGGCGCACCGTGTCGTCGTCGGGCGCGGCGGCGCAGGCGCGGATCAGGCCGTGGAAGTCGTCGCCCATGCGGGCAGTTTATCGTAAAACACTCCCCATGGCCGGCTTCCGCACGCACGTCACCGTCTCGACCGCGATCGGCCTCGGCTACGGCGCCGCGAGCGCGAACCCCTTGCACTTCGGCCCCGAGGCCGGCGTGCTCGCGGCCGGGCTGACGGCCGTCGGCGGGATGCTGCCCGACCTGGATAGCGACTCCGGCATCCCCGTGCGCGAGGTCTCCGGCCTCGCCGCCGCCGTGGTGCCCATTCTGCTCCTGCCGAGGCTCGTCGCCATCGGGCAGTCGCAGGAGGGGCGCATGGCGACGCTGGTGATTTTATACATTCTGATACGATACGGCCTGGCGTACATCGTGAGACATGCCAGCGTGCATCGCGGCATGTGGCACAGCGTCCCGACCATGTTGATCTTCGGCTGCCTGGTGTACATCGAATACACTAGCCCGAGTTGGCGACTGCGGGCCTACTTGGCCGGCGGCGTGATGCTCGGCTTCCTGAGTCACCTGGTGCTGGACGAACTGTACAGTGTTGACTTCAACGGCGTACGCTTACGCCTCAACAAGTCGGCCGGCAGTGCCGTGAAGTGCTTCGGCCCGTCGTGGGTGGCGAACTCGGTCTGCTACGGGATACTGCTCGGACTGCTGGCGCTGGTCTATTTGGATAGCGTGCAGTATTTAGACGGATGACTGGTCGGCCAGCACCCGCAGCAACTCCGCGTGAATCCCCGGCGGCGCGGCGCAGATGTCCATGCGGAACGGGTCATACGGCCTGCCGTCCGCCCCGCTCAGCACCCCGCCGGCCTCGGTTATCAGCACCGCCCCGGCCATCACGTCCCAGGCGTAGTTGTCGTAAGCCCAGTAGCCGTCGAACCGCCCGCACGCCACGTAGGCCATGTTCAGTGCCGTCGAGCCGGTGCGGCGCAATGCCTGGGTATGTTGCGATAGACGACTCCACGCGGCGAGGTTGCGCGCCTGCGCGTCGAGGTTCGCCGGGAAGCCGGTCGAAAGCAGCGCGTCGCCCAACTTCGCGCACCGGCTGACTGCAATCGGCTCGTCGTTCAAGGTGGCCCCGCGCCCCTCGGCGGCGGCGAACATTTCATTCAAGCGTGGGTCGTAAATTACCCCCGCCACCGCCCGGCCGTCGAGGTACAGCCCGATCGAGACGCAGTAGGCCGGCACGTCATGCACGTAATTCACGGTGCCGTCGAGCGGATCGACCACCCACACCGGACCCGAGTCCGATGCGGGCCGCGTCTGTTCGATGGTGTGGCCGACGCTGTCCTCCTCGCCGACGAAGCCGTAGCCGGGGAACGCGGCCCCCAACACTTCGCGGATGGCCACCTGCGCGGCCAAGTCGGCCTCGCTCACGAGATCAGCGCGGGCCTTCTCGCGCGCGGTGAAGCGGCCCCGCCAGGATTCGAGCTGCGCGGCGCCACTCAGGGCGGCGGCGCGGGCGGCGGTGAGGACGGCGGAATAGTCGAGGTCGGGCATGGGGTGAGTTTAGGGACAACCGGGACGGAAGCCCACCGGCCGCGGCGGTGGGGACAGCCCAACACAAGTGATTGCATTCCGACTGCGGCGAATTTTTCCCACCGTCGCCGACGGCGGGCTTTCGGCGGAATCTGTCCGACTCGTTGAACTCCCCGCGCCCGGAGCGCAACTCCAATGGTGCCATGCCCGACCCGCTCGAACGCATCGCCGCCCGCCTGCTCTTGCTCCGCTGCCAGGTCGGCGACCCGGCGGCGTTCGCGGAGTTGGTCGCCGCGCACCAGTCGCGCCTGGGCCGCTACCTGGGCGCCTTGCTCGGCAACGAGGCGAGCGCGGCCGACGCGGCGCAGGATGTCTGGCTCGCGGTGTGGCGCGGCCTGCCGCGCCTCAAGCACCCCGACGCGCTCGTGCCGTGGGTGCTCAGGATCGCGCGCGACCGGGCGTTCCGGGAGTTGCGCCGGCGCGGCATCGCCACGGTACCCATCGGCGACGACGTGCCCGCGCCGGCGGACGATGAGTTCACCGCCGACGACGCGGCCGAGGTGCGCGCGGCACTGGAAATGTTGGGGCCAGCGCACCGGGATGTGCTCGTGCTGCGCTACGCCGAGGGGCTGGGCTACGACGAGATCGCAGGTGTCGTGGGCGTGCCGGTCGGCACGGTGCGCAGCCGGCTGTGGCACGCGAAGCGGCTGGCGCGGGCGATTCTTCAACCGAGGGAGGGCGAGTGATGAGTGAGCTGAAAGTGCTGACGGCCGAGGAGCAGGTGGCGAACATTCTGAGGGCGGATCGGCGGAAGGTGTGGGGGCTGACGGCGCTGACTCTCCTGGCGTGGGCGGTCACGGTCGGCCTCGCTCTACTCCTGGGTAGCGCGCTTCAAAGCGAGCGGCGGTACATGGAGAAGTGGGACATCGGCCTGGAGAGTGAACTGAATCGAGTCCGCTCGGCACGCGGCATTCCTCTGGCCGAGAAGTGGGCCGTCGAGGCGCGATTTGAAGTGCGCGGACTGCAGTGGCAACTCCAAATCGCGGCGGTCACCATCGCCTCGCTCGCCGTTCCGGCATTATGCACCCTGGCGCTGATCCACGCCAGCCGGCGGGCCACGCTGCGGCAGATTCAGGCGAGCCTGGCGGACATCGCGGCGCAGTTGGCGGCGCTGCGGCCGGCCCAGTAGGCGAGACGGTCCCCGAGCGGGGGGCGTCAGCCCCTCCGCGTCTGTCTCCCACGAGTACACAGACACGGAGGGGCTGACGCCCCCCGCTCGGGGACTTCCCGACCCCGCCCCCGCTTGCCCCCGCCCCGCCCGGCCCTATCATGACGCCGACCGGCCCCCCGCGCCCGCTGAAGCCGCCGAGACCCGCCACCGCCATGACCGCCCCCGCCATCGAAGTCCGCAGCCTCACCAAGCAGTACGGCCAAGTCCTCGCGGTGGACAACGTGAGCTTCGCCGTGAACCCCGGCGAACTCGTCGGCTTCCTCGGCCAGAACGGCGCGGGCAAGACGACCACCATGCGCATCCTCACCACGTTCATGCCGGC
>CAXTPM010000190.1:0-5263 GCA_964245865.1 uncultured Fimbriiglobus sp.
AGCGATACCTCGACGGCCGCGGCGGGCTGGGCGGTGCAGAACTCCGGGCGCTCTTTCGAGTGCTCGGCCTGTCCGCGCCGGGCGACCGCCACCCGCCGGGCCGGACGCGGCCAATGCGGAGCTCCACAACGGCTCCACCCGCCGGGGGCGCCGCCATGAGTGACGGGGACAAGGCCGCGTTCGCCTCGCTCCTGGCCTCGCTGCACGCGCTTGGGGTCGTGCCCGAGGCGGAGTTCGACTCGCTGGCACTCGGGCACCTGCGCGTCGGCGGCTACCCCGACCCCAGGGCGAAGTGGGCCGAGTTCAAGGCGCTGATGCTCGGCCGCGGTCGGGTGCTGCGCTTCGAGTTGGGCGGGTTGCCCCACCTGGTGAGGCTAAAGGTGGCGGGCGTCGTCGGTGGCGCGCCGGCGGCGTCGGTCAGCGACGTGGCGCAGCTCGTCGAGCGAGTGGTCGCCGCTGCCGAGAGTGCGCGGCACAAGCCGCCCAAGCCGGGGCGGATGGGGAGTTAGGCTCGGGGCGTTTTGCGGCAAGGAGTCAGGTCGCGTCGCCGCCCCGCTCGGCGCCGAGCCTCCGCTTGATGACGAGGGAGGCGGACGACCCGAAGGCGAGGTTGTGGCCGCACACCTCCCAGCCCTCCCTCCCGAGTCGATTCAGCAGCTCCTCGGAGAGCGGCCCGTAGTCCGCCCCGGCGCCGTCCCTCAGGTGCTGCCTCAGGCCGCCCCCGACTAGGAGCTTGTACTCCCACTGATCGCTCACGAACGGGCTCCAGTCCTAAGTCGCCTCGGCCGGGCCGGCCCCGGCGTCCGCTGCGGCGCCCGGCTCGGCGTGCCTGTCCGCCCCGCAGGTCACGCACGCCGCTGCTTGGGGCGTCCGCAGGGGCCGGCCGCACGCCCGGCACGGCGGGCCGTACAAGGCGGCCCGGTGGTGCAGCACGGCTTTCGGGTTGCTCTCACGGAACCCAGTCAGCCGCTCGTAGACATCGAGCATCGGCCGATACAGGTCGGCCAGCGTGGCTCGCCCCGCACGGATTTCGCCGGCGACGTTTTTGTGCAGTATCAGACTGTCGCGGTACAACGGCCACACCTCGGCGAACTCGTCCTCGTCGAGCATGGGCACGTCGCACCCGCACCGCCAGCAGAAAAACCGCTGCACCCCGGACGCCCTCCGCCGCCAAACGTCTGTCTCAGCAGCGCAGCCCACGCTCGGTCTTGTGCCGCACCGCCATGCTACGGGGCCGGGGCCACGCGGACAGCGTGGCTACTCGGGGGTTCGTTCGGCCGGGCCTCGATCTCTGCGAAAGACGCCCATCCTCCGTGCGGCGGCCGCCACCCCCGCGGCCGCGAGCAAGTGCACCCCCATCCCGAGCAGGTCAATGGCGAAGTGCTTGTACGCCCCGTTCGGGTCGGCGTCCGGCCCCCACAACTCCCGGTACGAGACCCGGATGACGGCGAGTGCGGCGGATGTTAGTATCACCATCACTGCGGCGAGTGCGGCGGCGTACCGCCCGGCGCGGCCGTCCGCCCGGAGGCGCGGGATGAGGGCGTAGTGGTTCGCGTAGGCGGCCGCCGCGTAGGCCGCCACCAGCGCCGTCGTCACGACGGCGGCGAGGGCGAGGGTCGGGTGGAAGTCGCGCGTCGCGGCGAGCCAGAACGCCCACGCCCCGGCCCAGGCCACCACCGACGCGGCGAACGCTCGACTGCGTACCACCCTGCTACGCCCCCTACGCGAGCGAACACCGTAGCGACACGCCCCCACCGCCACTCTGTTCGCACCGCCATGCTACGGGACCGGGGCCACCTGGACAGCGGGGCTACTCCGCGTCGGGGAGAACGCCGGCTCAGCCGCCGGCCGGGGCGCGCGGCCTGAGTAAGTCGGCGGCGGTCGGGTGGCGCTGCGCCGGCGAGAGGGCGTAGTACGGCGTCCGCCCCAGGCGCTCGAAGCCCATCCGCCGGAAGTAGCTCCTCATCCCGCGAGTCGCCGAGAGCCACGACTCTTTCGTGGGGTACTCCGGCAGCCACTCCGCCGGCCACTCGCGCCCCGCGTGGCCGGCGGGGTGCCCCGGCCTCAGGAGCGGGCGGATGTCCGAGGCGACCAGGCCGCACCCGCCGCCCAAGAGATCGATCGCCTTGCGCGCCGCCAGGAGGCCGAGCTTCAGCCCCCGCCACCGCGGGTCGAGCACCACGTAGTCGAGCACCAGCAGGTCGGCCTCGTAGGCGTCGAAGCGCTCGGCGAGGCCGCCGCGGAACTCGTAGCCGCTGGGCTTGTACAGGAGGGCGTGGGCCTCGTGCATCTCCTGGCTGTGGGCGTCGCACACGTCGAACAGCGGCTCGCTGTGGTCGAGCGCCAGGCCCGCGTGCAGCCTGCTGGCGCGGAGGTGGCCGGCCACGGTCTGGTTGTCGTCCTCGTCGGTGCGGACGATGCTGAGGTCGTACTCGGTGACGAAGTCGCTCGGCTCGCCGTCCACTAAGAGCGACGCCTCGGCGTGCAGGACGACGCTGAAGCTCGACACGCTGACCTCTCCCGGCGGAATCGTCAGGCTGCCGGTATATCGAACCGGCCGGCCGGGTGGCATCCTCGTGCGCTTCGGCGCGGGCTTGCCGCCGTCACCGTCGGTACTCTGAGGCGAAATTGGGCCATGGCCCAATTCAGGCCTAGGCCGGCGCCAAACTCGGCCCCTCGGCGGGCTTCTCGGCGGGGACGCCGGGGGCGTTAGCGGCTACTCCCACCCTACTTGGGCAGGGCGTCGCGCCCGACGTCACGCTTCGCGGCGATGGAGGCCGCGCGGGCCTCGAGTTTGGCGGCCTCGGCGGTCTTCTTGTCGGCCCGGAGGAGCTTGGCGTACGTCGTCAGCGCGGGGACCAGCTCGGGCGATTCGGCTTGCGAGGCGTCGGCTGCGAACGCCGCGAGCCCGGCCTTGTACATCTCCGCCGCCTCGGCCGGGCGGCCGAGGGCGGCGAGGGCGGCGCCGCGGACCAACTGGGCGCGGGCGAACCGGATGCCGGTGCTTTTCGCCTCGACGAACTTGGCCATCCCCTGCCGGCTCAGCGCGTCGGCCTCCTTCGCGCGGCCCGTGGCGAGGTAGAGTCGTGCGAGCGCGGTCAGCGACTCGCCGACCTGTGGGGGGCGCGTCTCGGACTCCAGCAGCCTCAGCGACTGCTTGTAGGCCACCTCGGCCTCGTCCGCATTGCCGGCCGCGGCCTGGCAGTTGGCGACGTTCCTCAGGCCGTAGGCGACCCGCCACTTCTCCGGCTTCGGCTGGCCTTCGATGACCCGGAGCGCCTGCCGCATCAGCGGCTCGGCCAGGTCCGGCCGGCCCAGGCTCAGGTACACGTTGCCGAGGAGTTCGGCGTTCATGGCGACGGCGGGGTTGTTCGCCCCGGCCGCGGCGGCGCCCTCCAGGCCCTTGCGCAGCAACTCGACGGCTTCGGGGTTATCAGCTCTGGGCGCGGTACATGCCGGCCAGGAGGTTGTCCGGGGAGTAGCGGCGGATGTCGTCCGCCTTGCGCCCACCTGTGCGCCATCGAGGAGCGAGGCTTGAGGGCTGGCATCCTCCAGCACATGCAGTTCGATCTGGTCAAGGCATGCGACCTTCTCATGCGCGGCCTCGCCCGCGTGGGAATCATCGCGTTAGTCGATGCCGCCACGGGGTTCAGCGAGCAGCAGACCCGCGACGAACTGACTAAGATTTTGGAAGCCTACATCTGCGCAGAACTGATGCCCTGGACGAAAAAGTTCCCCGACGAGTTCTTCCGGCAGGTCTTCAAGCTCCACGACTGGAAGTACCAGCCGGGTTCGACTAAGAAGCTCTAAAAAACCGTCACGGGTCGAGTAGCCGGCGTGCGCAGATTCGGATGCAGGCGAGCGTGAGGAACGCCAAGTGGATGTCGGACCTCTTCTCGTAGCGGACCCGCAGCCGGCGGTCCTGCCGCAGCGCCGCGATGGTCTGCTCGACGACGTAGCGCTCGCGGCCCAGGCCGCTGCCGTGCGGGCCGCCCCGCCGGGCCACGCACGGCTCCGTGCCCATCCGCCGCAGCTCCGCGTGGTGGCGCGCCGACGAGTACGCCCGGTCGCCCAGCACCCGCGCGGGGAGGCCCGGCCCGCCCCCCTCAACAGGCGGGGGCAGCCGGCACCCCTCCGCCAGCGGCAGCAGTTGCGTCACGTCGTGGCGGTTGGCAGCGGTCACGGTCGCGTTCAGGGGCGTGCCGCTGCCATCGACCATCAGGTGGTGCTTCGTGCCACTTTTGCCCCGGTCGGTGGGGTTCGGGCCGGCGTCGGCCCCCCCAAAACCGCGCGCACGCTCGACGAGTCCACCGCCGCGCGGGACCAGTCGATGCGGCCCGCGCGGTCCAGCCGGGCGAGGAGTTCGGCGTGGACCCGGCCCCAGGTGCCGTCCCGCTGCCAGTCCCGGAGGTAGTTCCAGCACGCCATGCCCGAGCCGCACCCCAACTCCGAGGGCAAGTCCTCCCAGGCCGAGCCGGTCTTGAGTACGAACAGGATGCCGGTGAGCGCCTGGCGGTTGGTGAGGCGCGGACGCCCGCCCCTGGGCGAGCGCGGGTACGTCGGCAGCAGCGGCTCCAGGAGCTGCCACAGGTCGTCGGGCAGGATCGGGCGGGACATCGGCGCACCCTCGGGGAAAGCACACCGAGAGTATGCGAACCGAGCGGGCCGGCGGACAGGTTCTTTTAGAGTTTCTAAGAGGCCGCAGTACGTCGGCAAGTTCATCAACGAGTACGTTTACGGGCAGTTGCCCCCCGGCGTGCTCGATGAGCTGCGTCGGCGCAACCCCGTCACCCAGACCGGCTACCGGCGGTACAAGCACAGCCAGTTGTTGACCGCCGACACCGGCAACGACCACTTGGACAAGCAGATCACGGCCGTCACGACTATCATGCGGATTGCCGACCACAAAGAGCAGTTCAAGGAACTGTTCGGGAAGGCGTACTCGCCGAAGGAAATTGGGGGGCGTAAGCCGCTGGTCATCGACGTGAGCAAGGTCAAGCCGTCGAAGGAAGCCGACTTGTTTTCGGCCCTCGACGCAGAAGACGCTGAGCCGGCTGCGGGCTAGCGCGGCCCCATCACGATCGGCAGCCCCAGCCCGCCCTGGTACTGCCGCGAGTCGGGCCGCGCGGAGGGCTGCGGCGTCGGGATGGCGTCGGCGAGCGAGAGCAGGTCGGCGGTGAGCCTGTTGAACTCGCCCTCGGCCTTCTTCCGCCGCTCCTCGCGCTCCTCGTCCTTGGCCTTCAGCTCGATCCCGAGCCAGTCG
>CAXTPM010000190.1:5273-8722 GCA_964245865.1 uncultured Fimbriiglobus sp.
GGCGTGCAGTTTGATGATGGCCTACGCGGTGTCGATCATCGACCCGATGGCCCCGACTGGCACGTCGGCGAACGCGCCCGCGGCGGCCTCGAGCGCCGGCCCGTACTCCTCGACGAAGTCGGCTACCTTTTCGGCGAGCGGCACCAGGGGCGTCAGGAACTTGTCGAGCACCTTCGAGAGCGACGCCTCGATCTCCGTCGCCACCGTCTGCTTCGCCGTGTCGAAGCGGCTCATCGTGTCCGTCAAACTGCCGGTCGATTTCCCAATGCGGTCGGCCTCGCGGATGTCGGCCTCGAGCTTCCGCACGTCGGCCATCGCGTTGGCGTAGGCCAGGTCGGCGTTGTACCCGGCCAACTCCCGGCCCCGCTCGGCCAGCGCCCGCTTCTCGTCCCAGGCGGCCGCGGTCGCCGACCCGTCGCCCCGGCGGCCGAGCGTGGCCTTGCTCGTGCTCAGCACGCAGGCGGGGCAGTATCGTCACGAGGCCGGCCACGTCGGCGCCGCGAGACACGCCAGTGTACAGGCTTGCGCTATCGAGAGCACATGACTCCGCGCGTCGCCGGCGCAAACTGGAATACCGTACTAGGATCCGGTCGCCCGACGCGGGCACGTTGCTCGGCCGCCCTCCTGGGCGAATCCGCGGCATGCACCCCCAACCGACCCCGCTACGAGGCTCCGTATGCGCGCCGCCTTCCTTTTCGCCGCCGTCACCTTGGCGGCGGTCGCCAGCCCCGCCCCGGCCGCCCCGCCGGTCGTGACGTTCCAGGTCGAGCCGACCGGGCGGCTGCTCGCCGACCTCCGCGCCGGCGCCCGGATCGTGGGCGGGGAGTCCGCCGTCGGCGAGTTGGACCGCGCGATCGAGCGGACGCTCGGCGGCCGCGACTTGCCCGGCGTCGCGCTCGACCGACCGGCGGTCGGCTACTTCGTCCTCGGCTCGAAGGACGGCGGCACGACCGTCGAGTCGGTCGTACTCGCCGTCCCGGTCACCGGCGAGCCGGAGTTCCTCGCGCTCTGCCGGCGGGCCGGCAGAGCGGCCGACCCCGTCGAGGGCAGACCGGGCCTGTACCGGCTCGCGCGGCCCGCCGCCAAGCCCGGCGACCACCCGACGCACCTGCGGTTCCACGAGGGGCACGCCTACCTCGTCCAGGGGCTGGACCCCGCGGCGGCCGACCCGGCCGAATTGGCCCCGCCGGGCGGCCTCGCCGCGGCCGACGAGCCCGGACTGGTCGCCGTCCGGGTCCACTTCGACCGGCTGTCGGCCGAAACCCGAGGCGAGGCGATGAAGGCGATCGGGCAGGCGGCCGAGGCGCTCAAGGGGCTGCCGGTCCCGGACGCGGCCGCGGGGCCGGCGGGCCGGGCGCTCGGCCAGTTCCAGGCCGCGGCCGGGCGGTGGCTGGGCCAGCTCGCGGACATCCGATCCGGGGTCGGCAGGCTGACCCTCGACCTGGGCGCCGGGGAGGCCGGGCTGGAGTTCGCACTCGTCCCCAAGCCGGAGACCGACTTAGCTCGGGACGTGGCCGCTCGGGTGGCGGCGCCGAGCCGGTTCGCCGGGCTGGTCGGGAAGGACGCGGCCGTCGGGGTGTCGGCCGCGTCGGCCCTGCCGGGCGGGGTCGGCGAGGTGCTCGGGGCGGTGCTCGAGGAGGCCGCCAAGGCCGACCTCGGGCGGGACTTGTCGCCGGCCGCCCGGCCGGTCCTGGCCGAGTTGGTCCGGGCGTTCGGCCGGGCTTACCGGAGCGGCGAGTTCGGGTGGGCGCTCGCCGTGAGCGGGCCGGACGCGGCCGGGCGGTTCGGCCTGGTGGCCGGGGTGTCCGCAGACGACACGGCCAAGCTCGAGCAGGCGTTCCGGGGGCTGGTGGCGGAGGGCCTACCCCCGGACACGGAATACTCGGTCCAACTCGACGCGGCCAAGGCCGGCGGGGCGAACGTCCACCTGCTGAAGTTCAAGCCGGCCGCGGCCGGGGAGGCGGCCGAGGTGTTCGGACCGGACGCCAGGGGCGCGCTGGCGTTCGGGCCGAAGGGCATCTACTTCGCGTTCGGCCAAGACCCGGTCGGGGCCGCGGGGGCGGCCGTTGGGCTGGGGCTGCGGCCGGCCCGGTCGTTCGACGTGTCGGTCAACCCGGCCCGGCTGGCGAAGCTGGCCGGGGCGGCGGACGGGCCGGAGTCGGCGAAGTCGGTGACCGACGCCGTGGGGTCATCGGACGAGACCGCGTCGGCGCTGTTCGTCGCGCTGGAGGGCGGGAGGGAACTCCGGCTGCGGGTCGGGGCGAGCCTGAAGCTGCTCGGGAAGCCGGCGTACCGGGCGAAGCCGCCGGCCGGCCCCTGACCCCGTCCCCACGTCGCCCACTCCCACAGAAGGCTCAAGCCGGCGGGCGATTGTGCCCTCTTACGGTGCCGCGGCGGGCGTCGCGGGCCAGTCTTGACCCCCCAACTCGGTCGCCGGAACCCTTATATCCCTGGCAGGGGGTCAAGCAGGGTCAACGCACCTCGAAGTCCTGACGGAGCGGTGGTTTAGCTGTACATCGGCGGGAGCCAGGGAGGCACCGCCATGTCGCAGTCGGGGATCAGTTTCCTCCGGTACTTCGCGGATCTGCCAGACCCGCGGGCGGATCGGACCAAGTGGCACCGCCTCGACGACATCCTGGTCATCACCCTCTGCGCCGTCATCTGCGGGGCCGACAGCTTCGACGAGATCGAGCGGTTCGGCAAGGCCCGGCACGACTGGCTGAAGGGGTTCCTGACGCTGCCCAGAGGGATTCCCAGCCACGACACGTTCAACCGGGTACTCGCGGCGCTGGACCGGGACCAGTTCTCGGCCTGCTTCGCCCGGTGGATGGCGGACCTGTGTGAGGCGACCGGGCTGCGGGCCATCGCCATCGACGGGAAGGCGTGCCGGGCGGCACCGGCGGACGCGTTCAGCGGGTGCCTGCACCTGGTCAACGCCTGGGCCGTCGAGAACAACCTGTTCCTCGGCCAGGTGGCGGTGGCCGACGGGTCCCACGAGATCGCGGCCATCCCCGAGTTGCTCAAGGTGCTCGACCTCGAGGGGGCGCTGGTGACGCTCGACGCGGCCGGGTGCCAGAAGGAGATCGCCCGGCAGATTCGCCAGCAGGGCGGGGACTACCTGGTGACGGTCAAGGGGAACCAGCCGGCCCTGCAGCAGGCGGTCCGCGCGGCCTTCGAGAAGGCGGGCGACGCGGAGTTCGCCGGGTGCGACATGGCGTCGGCGGTGGAGGACGGGCACGGCCGGCACGAGGAGCGGTACGTGACGGTGATCCGCGACCCCGAGGGGCTGCCGCCCGAGTGGGCGGACGTGGCTGCGGTGGTGATGGTCGCCCGCGAGCGCGAGGTGGCGGGCACGAACACGAGTACGGCCCACTTCTACCTCACCAGCCTGCGGGCGGCGGCCGCCGAGTTGGCCGGGTACATCCGCGGGCATTGGGGGGTGGAGAACG
>CAXTPM010000191.1:0-8662 GCA_964245865.1 uncultured Fimbriiglobus sp.
GGCACACCGACAAGATTCACGCGGTGGCGTTCAGCCCCGACGGCAGCTACGTGGTGAGTGGCGGTGCCGACCAGACGATCCGCGTCTGGGACGCCCTCTCGGGTCGCCTGGTGGTGGCCCGCGAGTTCGACCGCCCGGTGCTCGGCCTCGCGTTCGGCCCGGACGGCAAAGCCCTCTTCGCCGGCAACGGCGACGCGACCTTAGACCGCATCGACTTCGCACGCCTCATCAACGACTGACCCCTTTCTGGAGCGGCCCCGGCGATGAAAAAGAGCCTCGCAACCGTGGTGGCCGTGGTCGGCGCCGTCGTGACCCTGTGGGCTGGGGCGTCGGTGCTCACCAGCGGCCAGCGCATCTACGGCTACGACGCGGTGTACGCCGGCGCCGCCGGCCTCGGCATGCTCTCGCTGGGGCTGATCGTGCGGCAGGACTAGTCGGCGCGAGTGGCCAGAACCTGAGCGGGGGGCGTCAGCCCTCCGAGCGCGTCAATCACTCACAGCTCGTTGTAAGTGATTGACGCGCGCGGAGGGCTGACGCCCCCCGCTCAGGTTTGCGCATCCCCAGCCGCTACGGCGTCAGTCGGCCGAAGTAGAGCACCGCCGGGTTGGTGGTGGCGTCGAGCGGGGCCGCAGTCTGCGGCCCGAACGTGTAGTCGTTCATGACCATACTTCCGGCAGGGTAGTTTCGGTAGGCGGGGCTTGTGTTTGGCGTGACGACCTCATAGGAGATACGCGTCGTGCCGGTGAGCGGGTTGTAGGCCCAGCGCGAGGGGTTATTGGGGTTGGTGTCAGCCGCATTGAAGTACGCCCGCACCTGAAGGCGGTTTGCGCCGGTGCCGATGTTGAGGATCGACCCTGGCGAGACGGTGAACGCCTTGCCCTCGTAGATTCCTTCGCATGTCATCGACGTGCCGGGGACGACTAGCTCCTCGGTGCGGGTAGTAGAGGTTGCGGCCCCGACTGCTACGACCGGCTTCATCGCCAGCACCAAGCCCCGGTCACCGTTGGCAGGGTTTGGGTTGCTGTAGGAGATCGCGCCCGACGCCGGCAGCGGCACCGGCTCCCGGCTCTCCAGCACCTTGAGCACCTCGCTCGTCTGCGTGGTAGTCATCAGCGAGCGGTCCAGCACCGCCGTGAACTGCGAGCGCAGGTCGCCGGGCACCTTCAGGAACATCTCTTTGCCGAGCACCACGGGTTGCCCCGGCTGGTACTCGCGGGCCTCGAAGTAGCCGACCGTGAACACGAGTTGGAACGTGTCGCTGGTGGTGGTGAGGTTGTTGAGGATTTTGCGCAGCGGCTCGGTCTCGGTATAGGGGACGAGCGGGTCGGTCGTGGCGAGCGTCGTGGTGCGCGTCGCGTCGCCGTAGCGGGAAAACAGCGGCTGCAGCGACGGCTTGGCCGGGTCGAGCGGCACCGCCCCTTGGAGCGGGAGTTGCGTCGGGGGAATCGTCGTGCTGCCCGGCAGGTGGCGGAGAAGCGTGTCCTCGACCCCCGTGGCGGTCCCGGCCGGGTTGGTGGCGTTGTAGTTCAATTCCGTCGCCAGCGTGGCGGCGGGGAACTGCGGCACGCCGAATGACTTGAACGGCCGGGCAATGCCCACAGCGGTGCCGACCTCCTCGGCGGTGTTACCCAGCACGCGCGAACCGGGCGTCGTCGGGTCGTAGCCCGAGCGAGAAAGTACGAGTTGCTTCCAGAGTTCGTCCTTCTCGATGGCCGTGAACTTGTTGTTGGGGTTCTGGTCGAGCAGCGCGTCGAACACCAGCTTGTCCTGGATCGCATTCACGTTGATCTTGCCCGGCACTCGGCCCCCGTGGGGAATGTCGCTCACCCACGGCTTGACGGTCAAGAGTTCGAGGGCGCGGTAGTAGGGGGCGAGCGTCGTGGTGCCCGTCGGGGCGACGAGCGGCGCGGTGCCGGTGACGCGCTGCTCGAACGCCGCGCGGAGAGTGTACTGGTGGAACACCGGCCGGCCCGAAGCGCTCGGCTGCGCGAACTGGAGCGTGAGTTCGTGCGGCCGGCTCACGGGGACGTTCAGTAACTCCTCGGCGTTGATGAGGCGCCGGTCGGGGTGCGGCATCCACTCGAACGGCGTGACGAGGTTACTGTCGCCGGTAATGACTGTCGGCGCGGCGGGCGTCTGGGCGTTGTGCTGGAAGAACGACAGCGCCGGCGTGGTCGTGGAGGGCGGGTTGTTCGTCTGACGCAGGGTCAGCGAGTTCGTGACGCCGAGGGCCGGGTCTCCGACCTGCCCGGTATAGGGCTGCACCCGCGCGAGCGAGTAGTGGTTCTCGGCCTTGGCCTGCGCGGGCAGCGGCGAGCGAGTCGAGTCCGTGCCCTTGGCGACCGCGTCCAGCACTTTGACGTTGGACATCACATCGACGGTGACGTACTGATTGTCAGTAGTGTTTTCGGAGATGTATGGGTTCGCCAACCGGCGGAGTAAGACCGTGTGCGGCGTCGTGTCGATGTAGTTCTTGTCGGCGCCGGAGTCGATACCCGACTTCGGGCCGGCCTGATATTGGTAGCTTAGACTGTCGCTACTGTTCGTGACCGTGGCCGGGGTCGATGTCACTAGGTCGGCGCCGGGTGAGGCCGGGTTGGCCTTGAGCATTGCGAGGTACGGGAAAGCGGCAGTGTCCTGCATGAACGCCGGGGCATCGTGCGTGCCCGTCTTGGCTTCCGGGCCGACGACAAAGAACCCGTTCAGATTCTTGGCGGTGGTATCGACGACATTAAACTGCCCGTTGTTGGGCTGGATACGGATGCGGTTGTTGGTCGGGTCGCCGGTACTGGCGGCGTCCGTGTTGTTGAGCGCGAATTGGATGATCGGCTTCGAGGCGGGGGCGCCGAGGACGTTGGACACGCTGGCGAGGGAGCCGGGCACGGTCGCGTTACCGGGCGTGGCGGCGTCGTTCGTAATCTCGACGCGGTACGGGGCGACTTGCACGTCGTCGCTGACAACGGGGGTTGTCCCCGTGGGCGCCGGGGTGCCCGCGTGCAGCAGTTCGAGGTAGAAGCGCACTTCGTACTTGCCCGAGGTCGCCTTGGGCAAGCCATTGTCCGCGGCCGTGTTGGACATCTCCGCGTACACCTCGTTCAGCACCACGCGCGGCTTTTCGGCGCCGAAGACCACGCGGTTTTGGATGTACGGGTACGGACTGTTCGGCTCTTTACCCGTCGTCGTGAAGTTGAGGGGGTCGGCCGCGCCGGCTCCGGTCACATTCCAGACAAACGCGGTCGAAATGTCGTCCGTATCAACGGCGTCTACGATGTTCGCCGCTGCCTGCGCGAGGAGGCGTAGGGCGCTGTACTCGGCGTCAGTGACCGTGACGTTCGGCCCGCCGTAGCCGGATATGAAATAGGTCGGCGGCACCGTCAGCGGGGCTTGCGGCTGCGGAAGGTACATCGTGTTGTTCGCGTCGAACCGCACGCTCGCCCCCGTGGCCACGCACAGCCGGGTAAAGATGTCGAGGGCGAACTGCTGCCTCGCTTGAATGATCGGCGGGTACTGAACTGTGTCGGTTGGGTTGTAGCAGTTGATGACGCCGCCACCGAGGTCCACGCCGAGAGGCTGACCGAGGTTGCGCCGGTAGTCCGGCAGTGCGCGGTTCACGTCCACCGCCGCCAGCGCGGCGCGCACGTTGGCCAGCGTTCTGGGTGCGTCGTAGGCGAAGCCCGTCGGCGGGCCGCTGGTGGTGTAGGTCGCGGTCACGTCGCTCGCGTCGCCATCAGGCTGGCCCCCAGCGAAGGTCGGGGCGGTCGGGGTCGGGAAGGTGCCCGCGATCTTGGCGAGGTCGGCGGTGGTCGGGTTGGCCAGCGTCGGGAACGGGTAACCGCCGGGCGTGTACGTCAGGAGGCGGCGGGTGCCGGCGGTGTCCTTGAGGCCGAAGAAGTTCGCCGCCACCCCCGGCGCGTGCAGGGTGTTGCTGACGGGGGTCAGGTTCGCGCGGTGCTGGTTGGCCACGGCGGTGGGGAACTGCGCGGCGACGGAACTAGGGTACTGGCCCGCCGCGGCTGGGTAAAAGGGCGAACTGGCCGGCAGGGCGCGGGCCGTGGCCGTGTCGCTGATGTACGTAGATTTATCCGACCAGCGAGCCACGAGCCGCTTCGAGTCCGAGGTCGGGTAGATTTGTGCCGCCGTGGGGTCGTTGTTTTCCGGCGTGCGCTGGGCGCGGAAGTAGGGGTTGTATATCAGCGGGCTACTGACCGTCTCCCCGCCGGGCGTGACGTTCGCCGCCGTCGAGGGGTTGAAGCCCGAGTTGCTCATCCCCGTGTTCGACGGGACTGTGGCGAAGCGGTCGGTCGCGGCGGCGGTCAGGTCGAGGCCGGGGTACTTGAGCGTGCCCGCCCCGCCGTCGAGGCTCACCGCTGACTCCGGGCGCGGCTGCGCCTGCCGCACGTTCAGCGCGCTGCTGGCGCCGGGCGTGTTGACGAACGCGGGGCTGGCGTCGATGGTCGGCTGGAACGGCGTGACGGGGTAGACGCGCCGGCCGGTGGCGTTCGGGAAACTCGGGTAGTAGGTGCCGCTGCCGGGCGACGGGGTGTTGACGAGGGTCGCCGCCTGCGCCTCGGAGGGGTACGATGGCGGCACGGGGGGGACGCCGCCGGCCGCCGTGCCGTAGCGCGCGAGTATCGCCGCCACCGCCCCGGCCGGGGTGGGCGGCGGGGTCGGGCCGGGATACTCCTGCGGCAACAATCCCTGCAGGTTGATTTCGTGCGGCCCGAAACCCTGGTTCGACGAGTGCGGTGTGTTCCCCGTCGTGAGGAGGTTCAGCACGTTCCCCGCCACGCTAACGTTCACCCGACCGTGCAGGTCCGTCAGGTTGAGCGCCACCAAGGGCACGATATAAGTGTCGCGGAACTTCACCGGCGTCGCGCCGATGCTCACCCACACGCTGTCGTTGTGCTGCTGGCCATTCGTGTGCCGGACGTTCTGCACGTCGCCGGTGATCGTGCCGTCGGTGTTGCGCGGCGGCATCGGGAACTGGCCGAGCTTGCCCTGCGCCTGGAGGTTGGCGAGCGTCGTCAGTTGCGCCAGGGTGAACGTGACTGGGAGCGGGCTGCCGGGGGCGCCGGGGAGGCCGAGGGCCGTGCGCACGGCGGCGCGGTCGCCGTCGGTGAGGTTGTCGATGGGGCGCGGGCGGAGCGTCTGGAAGTAGCCGGTGGCGGCGTACCACGCGGGGTTGGTCGGTTCGAGGCCGAAGTCGCCGTAGGCGCTCGCGGGGTCGAACAGGCGCGGGCGGTGGCCGCTGGGGGCGATGACCGAGAACTTGCCGCCGCCCGCTTGTCCGTGCAGCGGGTCGAGCGCGGTGAGCAGCGCGTTGTTGCGATCCGGGTAGGTGTAGCCGGCGTTCTTTGGGACGAACACCGCGCCACCGGGGGTGGTGGCGAGGTTCACCCCACTCTTGACGTTGAAGCCGCCGGCCGGGACGGTGTAGAGCGTCTCGGGGTCGATCTGGGTGGCCAGGCCCGTATTGCCGTAGGGACTCAGCCAGCGCGTGAACCGGATGGCGTCGGCCCGGTCGAAGGGGCCCAGGGGCGTCGTCACCGGCTGGTGCACCAGGCCCAGGCCGTTGTAGGGGACGCTGCCGGGCGCGCCGCCGGGGACGCCGTTCAGGGGTCCGCCGTACATCAGCCGCCACAGCTCGTGGCCGTAGAGGGCCGAGTCCTGGTTGACCTGGCTCGGCACGAGAATTTGGCCGAGCACCGCGTTGACGGCCACCTGCGGGTCGGGGGCGTAGGCGCCGGTCGAGTCTTTGGGCAAGTTACTGCCGCCGCCCTGCACGCTATCGCGGTAGTTGCGCGACTGGTTGGCCTGGCTCTCGGCGTAGAAGACGAAACTGAGGCCGATGACCGCGAACAGGGCCAACAGCGTCAGCACAATCAAGAGGATAGCGCCCCGGCGCCCGTGGCGTCGGCTGGCGGGGTTCGGCGAGCGGGTCATGGTCAAGCCCTCCTTCGGGGTGGGGCGGCGGGTCGGGGAGTCAGTCGGGGCGGCGTTAGAGGTCTTGCGTGATGGAGATTTGCCGCGTGACGCGGTTCTTGGTGTCGTAGATGCGGAGCTTGATCTGGACGGCGCGGAGAGACGAACTTGGAGTAGTGGCAGTGTCGAACTGCCACGGCCCGATGCCCAAGTAAGAGTTGAGCAGCGGATCATCTAAACGTAGGAACCGGCCGGCGCCAATCAGCGTTCCAGTCGCGTCAGCCATTTGAACGGTAATTTGCATTGAAACAACGTTGGAAATCATCAGGTCGGTGCCATACAAGCTAGACGCGGACTGAAAGCGTAAACTCGAAGTCGCGTCCGGAATACCTGTTGCTGGTTTAGCGCCGCTATATGTATAGCTTGGTGAGTACATGCGATTTGCGGGGGTAGAAACGCTGAACGGAGAGTTCAGAATCGCAAATCGACCCAAGTTGGTCGGTGGCTGGTCTCGCAATCCTTTCGGGGCAGCACTAACGCTCAATTCAGGATAGGGAGTAACGTAATTGGGTTTCGGTTCGCCCGTGCCAACCTCTGTCGGCGTAGTAGTTTCGTCACGCAACACGACGGCATTGCGTTGGGCAAGGACGCGCTGGCGGCGGAACAAGTTATACAGTTGTAGGGAGTCGGTTGCGTTTTCGTTGGGCGAAGTCTGCACGGCCCCTGGCTCAAGGAAGTAGCCGACCTCGGCCCAGGGAGAGGCGAAGGTCGTCGATGCGGCGTATTCTGGGATGTTTTCGTCCCTGACTCCTTGCAAAGAAGCAAGTGCGCCGACTTCGGTTGTGAACGCTTCGGCTGGCGAGGTACTGTCAGTGCGGGTCGTGAAGAAGAAGCTACACGAACCCGAGCGATACGAATCGACTCCCTCCTCGACGCCCTCATATTCGGAATTGACTGTTTGCTTAAGTAGCAGGTATCCACCGCGACCCGAGCCAGCCCAGCCCTGACCCGCCTGACTTACCATCACAGGTCTTTGGTTGCTGTCAACCAAATGCCGCGATGACAACTCCACACGAATTGTGCTTTCGGCCGCCCGCAACTGTTCGGCAAGCGAACCGACACTGCGCAGGTGTGACAGCGTGTTGACGCCGACCTGGAACGCGGTGGCGAGAATCGCCATCGTCAGCACCGTTAGCGCAGCGGCGACAAGGATTTCGACAAGCGTGAAGCCCTGACGGCGACGCGAAAAAGGTTGGCGGATCATGATGGGGCTCCCAGGTAGTATCGAACTAATCAATAAGGTCAGGCACGAGGTCAGCGCGGTCGAAAACTTCGCTCAGACCTGCCATGAAATAAAATTGGTATTCGACCGCCGGAGTAGCTGCGGGCAGTGGCAACAGGTCGGTTTCGAGATCGAGATCCCAAGTCGTCTGGGCCGTGTTCGAGGCGAACACTGTTGCGCTAACGATGCGATGGAAGTTGGCGCGCCGCACATTTAAACCGTTCCGGGTGTCGATTGTGCCGTCGATCAGCCAACCGCCACGCCGGATGGTCGGGGCGGCGTCCTCAGCCCGTGTTTTGATCCGTACTTGCACTTGCCGCAGAGTCGAAACAACAGGCGTGCGCGTCGCTAAGTTGGTGTCGATTTCGGCCAGCGCTTCGTCATCGGCAATTGGCACGGGCGATCGACCGTCGAACACCAGCACTTTCATTTCCGCCCGCTGACGGTCGGCCATGTCCTTGTGGCGCAGCATAATCGCAGCACTGTACCGGCCCTGCCGCGCGACGGTCGCCCCCGTACCGGCGCTGCCGTTCATCTCGAACGTGTAATCATCGGTCAACTTGGAGAACGCCAGCGCCGTTGCGGGCGTGCTACGCGGCGTACCCGAAAGGCTGCGACGAGGCACTTGTAGCCTCGGCAATGTCGTGTCACCACCGAGCCAGTGGTAGTTCAGTGAGTTGATATTCGTTAGCGCGGCACCGCCGTAGGGATCGACCAGCACTGGATAGCTCGGACCCACTGCTGAGGTCGCCGGGACACGAGTCACACTGACACTGTAGCCCGTTTCTGGTGGCGTAGCGTTTACTGGGGCCGAGATCAACATCGTGGCCGATACTTGGCCCGTTGTAGCTGGAGCGTTATTACCGGCTGGTAGCTGCAACGCGGCGACGGGGTATTTGAGTGAATCGACACCTGTCGTCGTGAGACTTCGCTTGCGTGCTGGCTGAGCGGAGGTAATCGGCTCGATGGGGTACAGGTTCGCGCCCTCCATCGCGTGGTAAAACGCTTCGGTCGGCTCCTCTCCCCTCGCCAACTTCGCCACCACCTCGTTCCGCCACACCGCCCGCATCTCCCCATCCATTTGCAGGGCCAGTTGCGTGCAGCGGTCGTCCTTGAGCGACTGGCCGATGCGCATCGCCCCGAGCGGGAACAGCGTCATCAGCGCGATCATGCCGACCGCCATGATGAACATGGCGATCAACACTTCGGTCAGGCTGATCCCGGCGCGGCGGCTTCGCATGGCACTATCTCTCGGGGAGCGGTCGGTCGTCGGCATCTGGCGGGGGCACGCGCGGCGTCAGACGCCGTTGTTGGCCCCGTCCTTGGCGAACTGGTAGGGGTCCAGCGGCGGCGGGGCCACCGGCTGCGTGGCGATGAGGCCGCTGCGGTTGTAGATCACCGTGAGCAGTTGCTCGCCGGCCTGGTCGAACGCGGCGTTACTGGCGCGGGGGCTGGTGC
>CAXTPM010000192.1:0-2114 GCA_964245865.1 uncultured Fimbriiglobus sp.
AGGTCGCTCACTCAGATTACCGTCGGGAACGGCGCGTCGAACGTGGCGATCGTCTGGGACCACGGCCGCACGCCGGGGTGCGCCGACAGCACCAGGGTCGCCCCGCGCGGGCCGTGGCACCAGTCCGGCGACGGCACGGGCGGCTACGTGAGAGACGCCGACACCACGCACTACCCCGTCCGCCGGCACGACGGCGCGTTTCACGCCCTGTACTGCGACGGCCACGCCCAGGCCACGCGGCAGAGCGAGTTGCTCGACCGGCCCTCCTACGCCGCCGGGCCGTGACGGCACTTGGCGGGCCGCCCCGGCGGTGCTAAACTCTGAGCGTCCTACGGTCCGGGGGGAGTCGCATGCGCCGGCGCGGGTTCACGCTCATCGAGCTGTTGGTGGTGATCGCCATCATCGCCGTGCTGGTCGGCCTGCTGCTGCCCGCCGTCCAGAAGGTCCGCGAGGCGGCGGCGCGGCTGAAGTGCCAGAACAACTTGAAGCAACTGTCGCTCGCGGCGGTCAACTTCCACGAGGCCGAGGGCGCGTTCCCGCCGGCGCGGGTGTTCGACCGCACCGGCGACGCGCTGGCCAAGGGCGCCTCGATCTTTTCGATCCCGGCCGGCACCCCGTCGTGGCTGGTGCGCGTGCTGCCGTACCTCGAACAGAGCGCGGCCTACGAGTACTGGGACACCGGCGCCCCGTACCCCGCCCAGCCCGCCCAGGCCCGCGACCGGGTGGTGGCGGGCTACCTCTGCCCCAGCCGGCGCGGCCCCGAACTCGCCGTGGTGCCGACGGTGACGACCCCCGCGTTCCAACTCCCCTGCGGCTGCACCTACGGCGGGGAAACCCTGACCGGCGGCGCGGTGGCCGACTACGCCGGGAACCTCGGGGACATGACCGTCGGGGCGAGCGGCGACCCGAACGAGTTCCAGTACGGCGGCAGCGGCACGGGGGTGCTCGTCACCTCGCGCGGGGCCAACTACGCCGCCGGGCGCCCGCGCTCGTGGCGGGACCGGGTGCGCGTCGCCGACATCACCGACGGCACCTCGAACACCACGCTCGTCGGCGAGATGCACGTGCCGCGCGACAAGCTCGCCACCGCGCCCGAGAACGGCCCGGCCTACGACGGCTCGCGGTTCTACCAGTCCGCGCGCGTCGGCGGGCCGGGCGTGCCGCTGGCGAGCGGCCCCGACGACGACGTGGCCGGGATGGGGCTGTTCGCGTTCGGCTCGTGGCACCCCGGCCTGTGCCAGTTCGCCTTCGCCGACGGCCACGTCGCGGCGCTGAAAACCAGCATTTCGAGCCAAACCCTCGGCCGACTGTGCGCCCGCGCCGACGGTCTCGTCGCCGGGGCCGAGTAGCCGCCGTGCGCCTCACCCCGCTGCTCATGGCGTGCGCAGTCGCCGGGTGCGCCGGCGGCGACGGCCTCGTCCCCGCGGGCGGGCGCGTCACCTTCCGCGACGGCAGGCCTGTGAGCGGCGGCGTGGTCACGTTCGCGCCCGAGGCCGGCGGACCCGAGGCCCGCGCGCCGATCGGCCCCGACGGCCGCTTCGCCCTTACTTCCGGCGGCAAGCCGGGCGCCAGGCCGGGCTGCTACCGCGTGGCCGTGGTCCAACTCGCCCCGCCCGACCCCGCCGCCGCCCACGCCCACGGCCCGAAGCCGCCCCGCACCCACGGCAAGCACGCCAAGTTCGAGACCTCAGGGCTGACCGCGACCATCGAAGCAGCGGGGGGCGAAATCGCCATCACCGTGGATGTCGCCAACTAGCGCCGCGACCAGTGCCGCCGCGCCACGTCACACTCGGCCAACTCGGAAGTGGTGCGGTACGGCGTGAACGACACCCCCCCGGTTGACCGCGTACAGGGCGTAGGGCGCCGTCAGGAACAGCGCCAGCGCCTCGTCGCGTACGAACTTGTCGGGCGTGAGCGCGACTTTCATCCGACCCGCAACGGCGGTGTGTGAAGTCAGGTCCGCGAGCAGCGCCTCGAGCGCCGGCACCACCGGCCCCGCGCGGTACTCGCCGGTTTCGCCGACGAACGCGCGGTGCAGCCCCAGCGCCGGCGTCTCGAGCGCCCGGCAGCCCTGCGTGACAACCAGCACGTCGAAGTCGGGCTACCGCACTCGG
>CAXTPM010000192.1:2124-8652 GCA_964245865.1 uncultured Fimbriiglobus sp.
CGGCCAGCGTGCGGCGGGCGGCAAGTTCGCCGTCGGCGTCGAGGACGCGCACTTCGAAGCCGGTATTCAGCGACTCGCGCAGATCGGCCGCGACCGGCTCGGCTACCGCGCGGTAGTTGGCCGTGGCCGCGAGCCGCAGCGGCCGACAGCGCTCGCCCCCGCCGGCGGCGGCGCACCACAACTCCGACGCCTCGCGCGGCGAGTGCGAGTATGGCGACAGCCCCATCCCGCGCGGCACGGCGTCGCGTAACATCGCCTCGGGCACGCTCGGCCTGGGCCGGGTGGAGTGTGCGTTCATCGCCCTCAACGAGCTGTTATGAAATAGCTTCCAGTCATTCTTGACCTCACCAGTCACGTCGCACGCCGCCGCGTCGGTGCCGACCGGGCCGTGGGCGGGCGGAACCGCACACCTGGCGAAGTCCCCGGACCGGATCGACCACTCGATGGCCGTCACGCGCTGGAGCCGCTGGCTGTCCTCGGCCTCGACGTAGGTGCCGTAGGGGTTGCCGTCGCCCACGACGCGGAGCTTGGTCGGTTTCGTGTCCGTGTCGTCAGTCACTCGACCCCGCTGCGCCCTTCGACTCAGCCCGGAACATCTCGCGCGGAATCTGGAAACGCTCTTCGTACCTCAGTGCCTTCGAGACCGGTACGCGGTTGGTGAACCTCAGGTAATCCGAGAGACAGTCTGCGTCACGCCGGCCACGGGCGAGAGCTTCGTCTGGGAGCCCTGCCCCGCCTTCTTGAGTAGGCGCAGCACCCCTGGATTCTGGTGGTCGCACGGCCCGGTGCGCGGGCGGGGGCGGTGTACCGCAGCAAGGTCACGGTGGTCGTCTCCGGCGACACCGGCTGCCCGTTCTGCCTTGCGGAAGTGCCGGGCCACGCCAAACTCCTGAGTCGCCACGCCGGCAAGCCGTTCGCAACTGTTGGGGTCGATGGCGACGCCGACCGCGACAAAGCCCGCGCCGCGTTCGCCCCGAAGGGCCAGACCCGGCGCGCCTCCCGCGACGGCCCCGCCGGCCTGACCAGACGCGTTGGGGAATTATGAGTTGGCCGACGCTGTATTTGCTCGACGCGAAGGGCGTGGTGCGGTACAAGGGCGGCACCCTTCGCAGCGTCGGCGTGCGCGACGGCAAGGACGGCAGGCCCGAGCCGTTCGGCTACTCGGACGAGGTGGTCGATGCCCTGGCCGCCGAACTCGGAGCGAGGCCGTAACCGAGGGGTCCGCCGATGTTCGCATCACTGCTACTAGTCGCCCTCGCCCCTGTGCCGGGGGCGCTCGACCGGCTCGGCAGCCCCGCGCTGCGGCACGCCGACCCCGTCACGGCGGTGGCGTCCTCGTCGAACGGGAACCGGCTGGCGTCGGGGTCGTCGGCGCGGGACGGCGGCACCAACCCGGCGGTCAAGGTGTGGGACGCGGCCTCGGGCGCGCTGGCGTTCGGCGCGCCTCACGCCTCGCTCGGCGTGGCGTGGTTCCCGGACGGGGTAGTGGCCCCATGGCCGGTACGAAAACAACTGCGGGCGCCGCGACGGCAGGCCGGTGGGTACGGTGAACCGGAGGGGCGCCCGGCAGGCGCTGGCGCCCGGCAGGCGCTGGCGCCCCGGCGTGCGCGCGGACCCCGTCGCAGGCGGTGGGGGGGCTTTACCCGCCACACTCGCCGCCCTGGATGGGCGTCGCCACACAAGCTCCGCACTCCCCTCCGCCGGGTACCGGGGCGACGAGCCAGCGCAGAAGTTAGTCGGGGGGGGCTTGCAGCCCGGCGGACTGCCCCCGCCCCCCGTGGTGGGGGGTCGCAAACCGGCTCGTGCGCGGGCGCGACTTAGTGGCGCATTCGTGCGCTCGCCCGGCGCCTGGGTGCGTGAACTCCGCGGGGTGCCGCCCCCCCCCGCGCCGGACTCGGGGCGCCGCGTGGCGGTTCAACACTCGGCCCTCCGGCGGGCGAGAAACGACCCAGAAACGCCGCCGGTCCAGGCCCCGGCCCCGCCTGCGGCGCGCCGGCCCGGCGTGCTTGGCGGCGCCCCCCGCAGCGGATCCGCCCTAAGGGGGGGGGTTCCGCTGCGGGGGGCGCCGCCATGTAACCAAGGAGCGCACGCATCTAAACTTGCCGGGCCGCGCCGCCGGGCGGCCCGGAAGGCTCTAGCGACTCGGCCGCCGGTCGATATCGACCGGCGGCCGAGTCGGGGGCGCCGCGCCCCGCGCCGGACGGTTCGGGTCCGGCGCGGGGGGCCGACAGTCCCACGCCGCCGTCCGCCCTGCCCTTCTTCTTATTCACGATCCGGCTGATGCTGTCTACTTTACCCTTGGGGAGGGCTTCACCCCGCCGAGGGCCGGTTCATGATTCGTATCTCCTTGCCCCGCGACGATGCCGAGCGGCTGGAGGAGGTGTTCGCGACGACCGCCGACGCCAAGCTCCGGCACCGGGTCCAGATCGTACTCATGGCGCACCGGGGCCGGCGGCACCCGGACATCGCGGCCGACACCGGGACGAGTCCGCGCTCCGTCCAGCGGTGGCTCAACGCCTACCTGGGATGCGGCCTCGACGGGCTGCGGCCGCGGAAGGCCCTGGGAGCCAAGCCCAAGCTGACCGCCGACCTGGCCCCGGTGCTGCGGCAGTGGGTGATCGACGGCCCGGCGAAGCAGGGCCTGGACCGGGCCAACTGGACCTACGCCGAACTGCCCGACCACCTGTACAAGTCCCGCGGCGTCCGGGTCGGCAAGTCCGCCCTCCAGGCGTTCGGCGTTCGGCACGGCATCCGCCCGTACCGGCCGACGTACCGGTTCCTCCGCGGCGACCCGGCCAAGCAGGCGGCGGCCCGTGATGAACTCGGCGGCCTCAAAAAGGGGCGGCCGCCGGTCGCCTCGTCCTGCTGAGCCAGGACGAGGCCCGGTTCCCGATGGTGCCGACGCTGACAGCGACGCTCGGGGTGAAGGGCCACCGCCCGCTCGTCGGCACCCGCGACTGCAAGGACCTCTTGTACGTGTTCGCCGTGGTGAACCTGGCCACGGCGGCGGTCCACGCGAACACCCTGGACAGCCCGAAGGGCGCGAAGAAGAAGACCGGGCTGAGCAAGACCCGGCGGATGCAGGCGGCGTTCGCCGCGCACCTGCGCCACGTCGGCCGGGCGTACCCGCTGGAGAAGCACAAGCGCGTGGTGCTGGTGATCGACAACGCCCCGTGGCACCGGGGCCAGGTAATCGACGCGGCGCTCGCGGACAACCCGCACCTGGAGTTCTACCGCCTGCCGGCGTACAGCCCGCAGTTGAACCCGATCGAGCGGTTCTGGAAGGTTCTCCGGCGGCGGGCCACCCACAACCGCCTGTTCGACGCCCTGGCCGACCTGAAGACTTCGATCCGGGCCAGCCTGTGCTACTTCCAGACCATGAGGGAGCGGGTCAAGACTCTGCTTCAGCGGAGGCCGAGAAAACAGACACAATTACCCGGATCGTGAATTAGGCCTCTCGGCCGGCGAGTCGGCGCCGGCGGGGTCGGCGTCGAAGCCGCCCTCCGCCTGCGAGTAATCGGCGAGCACCCGCGCGGCGACCACCCCGAGCCGCCGGTCGAACTCTACCGGCAGTAGCCAGCCCGGCGCCGCCGCTCATGCCCTCGGCGGCGCGGACGAGACCCGGCGCCGCGCGCAACTTCTCGCGCGCCGCGACCCCGCGGTGCGGCGGCGAGATGGCCCCCGCGCTGCACCGACGACGGCCGGCGCCGCGGCGAGCAGCAGGCCCACCAGCGCCCGAGTGGAGTTGGAGCGCGGCCAGCCGACCGCGAGCCGCGCCCCGCTAGTGCCGCGCGAGCACCGGCCACGCCACCCCGCCCACCAGCGCGAGCAGCGTCACCGGCCCCCCCTACCTTGACAGTAGTCCCACAGCGAGATGGCAACGCCCCCTTTGCGTGCGGCCTCGACCACGATCAGGTCGGCCGCGCTCCCGAGGACCGTGAAGTTCCCGGCAAGTGTTGAGGACATCGCCGGCGCGAGCCACGCCGCTTCCCGCGACTCCGGGGGCGTCGCGGCGGCGACGGGCTTGAACAGCAGCACCGCCGGGACGTTCGACGCCACGTTCGACAGGACCGCCGGCGCGCCGCTCAGCCCACCGGCGGGGTGGTCCCTCAGCACCGCCCAGCCCCAGACGCCGCCGCGGCCCAGCACCCGCGCCTCGAAGGCGTGGGCGACCACGAGTAGCCCGGCGAACACCGCGAGCAGCGGCCGATCGACCCCGCGGTCGACCTTCGCGCGGTCCACGCGGTCCAGCATCCCCGCCGCGCCGAGCGCCACCACCGCCATCGGGAACCCGGCGAAGAACAGCCACACGGTGACGACCGCCGCCGCGCTCCTGACTAGGGTGACGCGCTTCTCTGGGTACGACGGCAGCTCGGGCCTCGCCTCAGCGTCCTGGCGCGCCGGCGGCGGCGGCGGCGGCGCGCCCCCCCCCTCAGTGCCGCGCGGGGCGCCGGTCGCGCCACCGCGCAGGCGACCAGCACCGACGCCACGGCCAGCCGCCGAGTGGTTTGACCGGTCGCGGGCAACTCGCCGGATCGTGGCCGGATTCGAGTCGTGACGAACTGGAGTGGTTGACGGCGTAATATTTTGTGATACTCTGTTCTTCACTGCCGCCGCGACTCACTCACGCCGAGGGAACCATGCCCGCTCCACCCCGACTGGCCCGACCGGCCTTCACCTTGATCGAGCTGCTGGTGGTGATTGCGATCATCGCCATCCTCATCGGCCTCCTGCTGCCCGCCGTGCAGAAGGTCCGCGAGGCCGCCGCCCGCATGAAGTGCCAGAACAACCTCAAGTAACTCGGCCTGGCCCTGCACAACTACGAGAGCAGCAGCCAGGTCTTCCCGCCCGGCTACGCCGACAGAAACGCCGACCCGAACGTCACCCCGGACGGCGACCTCGGGCCGGGCTGGGGCTGGGCGGCCTACCTGCTCCCCTACGTCGAGCAGAACAACGTGTTCGCCCGGATCGACTTCAAGCAGCCGGTCGGCACCGGGGCCAACGCCGAGGTCTCGCAGCAGGTCCTCGCGGTCTTCCAGTGCCCCTCCGACCCGTACCAGCAGCAGCAGCCGATTATCCCGGTCTACGACAGCAACTTCTCGACGCCGATCGCGCAGGTCGCCTCCGCCAACTACGTCGCCTGCGCCGGCTGGCTGGAGTGCTTCAACGGGGCCACGGGGAGCGTCGCGATGGGCCTCGGCGACGACGGCCTGCCCGGCGTGTTCGGCCCCGGCGGGCGGGGGGCGTTCTGGCGCAACAGCAGGACCCGGATCGCCACCGTGGCCGACGGCCTGAGCAACACGGTCTTCGCCGGCGAGCGCTCCGGCAACCACGCCCCGGTGACCTGGGCCGGCGCGGTGGCGGGCGGGCGGTGCCCGGCGTGGATGGCGGCCACGCCCCCCTCGCCCTACTCGCCGCCGCCGGGCGCGGCCTACGACAACGCCGACTTCGGCGAGGCGTTCGTCCTCGCCCACACCAACGCCACGCACCTGCCCAACGTGGACTTCCCGGTCTTCGACCCCGACACGTTCTACAGCTTCCACACCGGCGGCTGCAACTTCCTGCTCGGCGACGGCTCGGTCCGCTTCGTCCGCAGTTCCATCGACCCGGCTACCTACCAGGCCCTGGGCACGGTGGCGGGCGGCGAAGTCCTTGCCGACTTCTAAGCGAAGTGTCCCCCGACGGAGTTCCGCGATGCGTCACCGCGCCTTAACCGCCGCCCTCGCCCTCGCCGTCGCAGCGGGGTGCGGGCGGCAGAAATCGACCGACGAGCTGGTCGGCGACCTGAAGTCCCAGAGCGAGCACGAGCGCATCTCGGCGGCCCGCATCCTGGGCAGCCGGAAGGGGGACGCCGACAAGACGATCCCCGCACTGATCGACTCTCTGCACGACGCCGACCCCGGCGTGCGGCGGAGCGCGGCGATCGGGCTGGGCGGCTACGGGCCGGAGGCCGCCGGGGCAATCCCCGCGCTCGAGGCCGCGCTCAAAGACCGCGACGTGCGGGTGCACGAGGCGGCCGCGGCGGCGCTCCACCGCATCGACCCCGCGCAGTTCGCCCAGCCCGCCGTCCCGCGCCCACGCGCCCGATAGGACGCCGCGCTAGAAGCGTAGGTCGAGTGCCAGTGCGTCGGCCCGACTCGGGGCCGGCGCGGCCGGGGACGCGAGGCTCAGGGCGTCCGGCCTCGCCGCCGGCGTCAGGTCGGACTCGGCCAGCCGCGAGAACGGGGTTGCGGAGTAATCGGCGACGACGGCCCGCTCGGGGGCGGCCGGCGCGGCCACTTGGGGGGCGGCGGAGGAGACTGAGAGGCGCGCCGCAGGGGCGGCGGACACCGCAGGCCGGGCGACCGGCGGCGTGGAGGTCAGTACCACCTGCGGTTGCGGCAACTTGGCCGCTGCGGCGGGGTTCGGGGCAGTCGGGGGGCCGTCGTCGTCACCTCTCGGACGACTGCGGCGGCGCGGCACGCGGCGCACCCGCGGCCGGGGCCGCAGCGGCGCGTGCGCGGGGCCGCGCTGATGGTGTAGATCGCC
>CAXTPM010000193.1:0-7709 GCA_964245865.1 uncultured Fimbriiglobus sp.
CAGAAGCCGGAGCGCGTCTGGCCACGCGGCGGGTAATCACCGTCCCCGAACCAATACATAACCTGGCCACGCATGCTCCCCCTCGCCGCCGCGATCGCCGTTGCCCTCGCGCCCCCGCCGGTGAGCGCCGCCGAGGCCGTCGCGCGCATCGGCCAACCAGTCGTCGTGGTCGAGATGGTCGTCCGCCGGGCCAAGGACCGCAGCGAGAAGCGCGTCGTCGTCTACCTCGACTCGGAGGACGACTCGCGCGACCCCAAGAACCTCGGCGTCGCCCTTCCGCCGGCGTCGCGGCGAAGTTGCGCGCCGCAGGGGTCGCCGATGTCGCGGCGCACTTCAAGGGCAAGACGATCCGGGTGCGGGGGTGCGTGATGCGCTTCGAGGAGCGGGCCTATCTACCGGTGCTGGACCCGGCGCACATTGTAGTCGTGCCCGCGAAGCCGAAGTGACGGCCGTCACTTCGCCGCCAGTTCGATCGCCGCCAGGGCCGTCGGCCCCGGCCCGACCGTCACCTCGATCTTCGACTTCTCGACGGTGGCGTAGCGGCCCGCGAGTTGGTCGGGGCCGTCGGGTTCGAGCTGGCTTTTCTTCTTCTTGCGCCACTCGACCGTCACGGTGTAGCGGCCAGGGATCGCGCCGTCGTTCTCCCGCTCGGTGGTGAGCTGGAAGCTGCCGTCGGCCTGCACGTAGCCGAGGGGCTTCGCGGCGTCCGGCGGACCACCCACGGGGTGCAGCCGCACCAGCGCGCCTTCCGGGACTTTGCCCGCGACGCTCACACTCCCCGTCACGGGCACAGGGGCGGGCTTCGAGCCGGAGCAGCCGGCGGCGAGGGCGAGCAGGCAGGCGAGGGCGAGGGGGCGGGTCGGCACAGGGCTTCTCTTTTTCCCTCCCCCCTCCGAGGGGGAGGGCTAGGGTGGGGGGGACTCGCCGAGTACGAGTGAGTCGGACCCGCCCCGGCGCCTGTTAGCGTTGGCCAGTCCCCCCACCCTAGCCCTCCCCCTCGGAGGGGGGAGGGAACGAGACGTTCGGCTAGTCGAGGGTGAGGACTTCGCCGCCGCTGCGGCTGATCGCGGCCACCATGTTCGCGGGCGTGATACTCGACCGGATGAACTTCACGCTGCCGTCGCAGAACACGAAGTTGCCGCCACCCGTGTGGAAGGCGTAGAAGCCGAGGTCGTTCGAGCAGTTGATCGAGCACGAGCCGCCGGCGACCGTACCCGTCTGGTCCGAGCCGCTGAGCCGGTAGCCGCCGGCCGAGGCGTCAGCCCAGCCGCCGCCCCACACGTCCGTCCAGGGGTCAGAAGTCGTGCCGAGGTCGTTAGCCATCTTCGAGCCGCCGAGGTTGATGGTGGCGAGCTGGCCGTTGCGCCAAATCTGCGGCCGGCCCGCGGCCTCGGCGAGCAGGATCGTGTTCGAGGTGCCGTCGGAGATCGACAACAGCGGCGTGATGACGTTGAGCTTGAGCGCGCCGCGGAACCTCGTGGTGTCGGGGCCGAACTGGCCGCTGGGCACGGTGAACCCCGCCGTGGTGAGGAACGCCGCGCCGATGTCCGACGACGGGCAGTAGTCCGCCGCCGACGCGGTCCAGGTGTCGGGCAGTCCCACGAAACCGGCCGAGGAACTCTTGGCGGTGTAGAGGCGCGGGTTGGTCGGCGCGCTGGGGCACTGCATCACCTTCAGGTGCGTGTTCGACACCTGCTGGTTGTTCGGCCCGGCGGTCGGCGTCGCGTCGTAGAAGTAGGTCGCCTTGCTGTACTGCGCGTCGAGGGCGCCCTGCTCGAAGTAGCTCAGCAAGGGCACGCCCCAGCCGCGCGAGGTCCGCACCAGGGCGATCGTGGCGACGAAGTTCAGCGGGTCGGGTTGAGTCGCGTAGGGGGCCAGCCCGCCGTAGGCGCTCTCGAAGTTGTGGTACGCCAGGCCAAGTTGCTTCAGGTTATTCTGGCAGGTGGTGCGGGCCGCCGCCTCGCGCACCTTCTGCACCGCGGGGAGCAGCAGGCCGATCAGGATGGCGATGATGGCGATGACGACGAGCAACTCAATGAGCGTGAAGCCGGTACGGCGTCTGGGCATGGGAGTCTCGGAGGTGCGGCGCGGTGGGTGCAGCGGGCGCGGCCGGAAGCCTGCCCAGTTGTCATGTTGTCGCCGAACGCGGGGAGAAGTCAAGGAAGCGAAGTGGGAAGTGCGAAGAGTGAAACGAAGAGGGCAAGGGACCGATGCCTGGCCTTCGCTTCGTTTCACACTTCACACTTCCAGCCCAGCGAGCTAGTACCGCCAGCGCTTGACGGTCTGGTCCCCGCCGGCGGTGGCCAGGGTGCGGCCCTCCGGGGCGAACGCCACGCCGAGCACGACCTTGGCGTGGCCGCGCAGGGTGGCGAGCGGGGCGCCGGTGTCGGCGTCGAAAACTTTCACCGTGCCGTCCTCGTGCACCGTGCCCAGGGTGCGGCCGTCGGGGCTGTAGGCGAGGTTGCGGGCCATGCCGGTGCCGGGGACGGGGGCCGACTCGCCGAGGCCGGGGGCGCGGAAGCGGCGTACCCCCGTGCCCGTCGCGGCGGCAAGCGTGGACCCGTCGGGGCTGAACGCGAGACCGTGGACCTCGTGCTTGTCGGGCCGGGTATTCGCCTGCGCACCCAGACTGGCCACGTCGAACAGCTTGACCGCCCCCTCCTCGCCGCCGGTGGCCAGCAGTTTGCCGTCGGGGCTGAATGCCAGCGCGTGCACGTGCTTGGGGTGGGCCTTCGCCGTGCGCGGCGGCGCGGCCCGGTCGGCGGCGCGCCACAGGTACACCACCCCCTCCAGCCCGGCCGCGGCGACGTGCGACCCGTCGGGCGACACCGCCAGGCATTCGAGTCCCTTCTTCGCGCCCGAGAGGGTGCCAGTCGCCGCGCCGGTGCGCCAGTCCCAGAGGCGCACCGTGCGGTCGCTCCCCGTGGTGACGAGCAGGGTCGCCGGGCCGAACGCGGCCGCGCGCACGCGCCCCTCGTGGCCACCGAGCGCGAACAACTCGCGCCCGGCGGCGGCGTCCCACACCTTCACCTCGCCGTGATCCCCCGCGCTGGCGAGGACCGCGCCGTCGGGGCTGAACGCCACCGCGCGCACCGGCCCGCCGTGGCCCCGGTAGGTGGCCAACTCGTCGCCGCCGCTGCGGGCCACCAGCGCCACGCCGAGCACGAGCGCCGTCAAAGCGAGTGCCGCCACGATCCACCGGGTCATCGACGCCCCTCCGCCGAGTGTTCTGCGTTCCGTCCTGCCCCCTCCCCCTCAAGGGGGGAGGGTTGGGGTGGGGGGACTTGCCACTGCCAAGAAACCCGACCCCACTCCCGACTCGCTTCGACTGGGCCAGTTACCCCCCACCCCAACCCTCCCCCTCAAGGGGGGAGGGGGCAGGAGCGATCGTTAATACTCGCCCAACACTTCGCCGCCGGCGCGGGTGCCGAGGGCCGACCAGGTTTTCGGGTCGATGAAGTTCCGAACGAACCGCACGCTGCCGTCGCACAAGAGCACGTTCACGCCGCCGGTGTGCAGGCTGCACGGGTCTTCGACGTGGTCGAGCGGGTTGTTGGGCGTGCGCGCCTCGTCAGGTTCGCCGATGTTCATAAGGATCAGCGTCTGCGCCTCCTCGTCGTCGTAGCCGGGGTTCACCGGCGGGTAGACCGCGCCGGTGACCGCGCCGGTCCAGGTAGTTTTGGGGCTGCGTTTCGAGTGCCGCTCGCTGGCCATCATCGTGTTGGTCGTGCCGTCGGTGATGTCGGCGAAGCGGAACTTACTGTTGCGCAGCAGCACGCCGGTGTTCACGTCGGGGAAGCCCGAGACCTCGTAGATGCCGCCAAGCCCCACATAGTTGGCGAAGGCCACGTCGCAGATCGGCGTGCCGGCGTCGTCGGAGACGATGGTGGTCAGGTCCGAGGGGGGCGAGTCCGAGGGGCAGCGGTAGACCTTCAGGGTCGTGGTGCGCGCCTTGAGGTTGAACGGGTCGGCGACATCCTTGGTGAAGTCGATCGCGCGGGCCAGGTTCTCCTGCTCGATGTACGGCAGCAGGATCGCCGCCCAGCCCCAGCCCGGCCCGAGGTTCTCGCCGTTGGGCGTGGGCGTCTTGGAGTTATACCCAGGGGGGAAGTAGCCCAGGGCGCCGTGGTAGTTGTGGGCGCCCAAGCCGATCTGCTTCAGGTTGTTCTGGCACGTCGTGCGCGCGGCTGCCTCTCGCACTTTCTGCACCGCCGGCAGCAATAAACCGATTAACACCGCGATGATCGCAATGACGACGAGCAGTTCGATCAGCGTGAACGCGCGGCGGGGTGCGGGCTGCATGGGAGTCTCGCGGCGAATCACGAGGAATGAGTGTCGTCGCTCATGGTACGACGAAATCATACCGAGTCAACGGCGGCGAACTCGATTACGCCGCGAACCTCAGTGGGGTTCGCAACTTCCCCCGGAAACGCCGCCGGGCCGGCGCCCCGACCCCCAACGGGGAAGAAGCGCCGGCCCGGCGAATGACTCGCGTCAGCGAAACTCTAGCAGCAGCAGACCGGCGTGCCGCCCATCGTCAGGCAGCAGGTGCAGCCGGCGGTCATGCACGCGGCGATGCAGTCGCAGCAGCACTGAATCATCGAGCAACAGGCCGCATCACCACTCGTGCAGGTCAGGCAGCAGCCATCAGCCGTCATCTCGACCTTGCACGCGCCCATGGTGAAGTTGCACACGCACACCACCGAGCCGTTCATCATGCACGTCACGCTGCACAAGCCGCCGGCCATCATGGAACATAGGTTCTGCATCATGGTGCGGCTGGTCATGTCGTCGCACGCGCAGGTGAGCTTCACGCCGCCGTCGCACTTCTCGGCCTTCATAGTGCAGCGCGGCACCATCATCATCGAGGGGGCCATCTGGCCCATCATGCCCACCCCCATTTGGGGCGCCATGCCGGGCATGGTCATCGCGCTCATCGTCGGCATGCCGGACATGCCGGTCATGCCCATGCCATTGGTGCGCATCCCGCTGGTCGTCGTGGTCGTGGTCATCGTCGCGTTCCTTCGGTCGGAGTCGGTCGGGCCGCAAGACCTCACACGACTCCTAGTGTAACCGGCCGGAAAGCCGTTGCAATCGTAAGTTCGGGGCTGAGGATTCGCGCCGGCGGGCGGGACGCGGGGAAACTGGCGGGAGATTTTTCCGCGGCGGCGATTCGTAACCGGCGCGGTGAGGAATGCGGGCGGGCCGTCAGATGACGTAATCCCCCGGCCCCTCGCCGGCGACGAGGTCCGCCAGGGTGGTGTCGGCGAGCACCTGCTCGCGCGCCTCGGTCACGCTGCGCCACACCCGGCGGAGCGACATCGCCGCCGGAGTCGATTCGACCGCGTCCTCGGCCTTGGGCCGGTCGAGCGCCCCGAGGATTTCCGCGAGCGTGATTTCCCCCGGCGGGCGGGCCAGGCAGTAGCCGCCCTGCGCCCCGCGCGTGATGCTCACTAGCCCGGCGGACTTCAGTTGCAACAGAATTTGCACCAGGAACTGCTGCGGCATCGCGTGCCAGCCGGCGAGGTCGCCCACCGGCACGGGTTTGCCGGTCCCGGCCTGGGCGTGCTTGCGCGCGAGTTCCACCATCGCCAGGCAGGCGTACTCGGCCCGCGCCGTGCCGAACATGGTGTGCCCCCCGTCCTGGGAACCGTGCGAGTCTAGTTCACCGAGAACGCCGGCTCCCACACCTCGGCCGGGGCCGGGGCGGCGAGTTGCTCGCGCGTCCGCTCTTGCGCCTGCCGATACACTTCGGCCACGAACGCCGCGTATGCCACCGGCACCAGCCCCGAAGGGCAGGGGACGAACGCGGGGGCCGGGGTGCGCTCGAACGACCAGTCAGGGAAGCGGTGCGTCATGGCGATACCCGATTAAGTTCATCGGCTCAGTGATAGATGCACTGAGTATTACCCCATCGGCCCGACTCGTCAAGCGACTCGCCTCAATTTCCTCCCCGCACTACGGCGATCTTTACCCGCGACGGCAGCACCGAACCCCAGCATCCGGATCGACTTCGGGCATCTCGGCAGGAACGGCGGAAAAATTGATTGGACAAACCGACTCAATCCGATAAGCTTAGTCATCATTGAGCCGTTGGAACCGACCGCTCCTGCCTTTGCCACTCCCCGAACTCGGAGTCTCCCGTGCCCAAACGTTCCCGTTCCGCGTTCACGCTGATCGAGTTGCTGGTGGTGATTGCGATCATCGCCATCCTCATCGGCCTCCTGCTGCCTGCCGTCCAGAAGGTGCGCGAGGCCGCGGCCCGCACGAAGTGCAGCAACACGCTCAAGCAACTCGGGCTGGCCGTGGCCAACTACGAGTCGGCGTACCAGGAGTTGCCGCACAGCGACCGCCCGCCGATCGCCAACGCCCCCCGGCTGAGCTGGGTCGTCGGCATGCTGCCGTTCATGGAGCAGGACAATCTGATCAAGACCTACGACAAGACGTTCAGTTGGAGCGCGGTCGGCAACCAGCCGATTACCAAGCAGCCGATTAAGCTATTAATCTGCCCCTCGAACCCGAGCGGGGAGACGCAACTCGACGGCGACCCGCAGCCGTCGAGCGGCAGCGGCAACGGGGCGACCGCCGGGCCGTCGGCCGGGGCGATCTTCCCGGTGTCCGACTACGCCGCCTCGGCCGGCATCTCGCTGCTGGCTCCCGTAAGTATCAACCCGACGGTGGCGACCAGCAACCCGCAGAAGATTCCTGGGCTGTTGGAGAAGAACCCGACGGGCAAAATCCGGCTGAGTTCGTGCAGCGACGGGCTGTCGAACACCGTAATGGTGGTCGAGACGGCCGGCCGGCCGGCGGTGTACCGGCTGGGCAAGCCCGTCGGCAGCGTCCCGGCCACCCCGTTCAGCGGCAGCACCAAGGTGAACGGCGGCGGCTGGGCGCGCCCCGCGTCCGACTACTACCTGACCGGCAGCGCCACCGACGGCACCTTCACCCAGGATGTCACCAAGCAGACCTGCGCCGTCAACTGCACCAACGGGTTCGACTACCCGACGTACATCGGCACCAACATGACCACCACCTCGTTCGGCAACGACGGCACGGCCGAGGCCTACGGGTTCCACACCGGCGGGGCCAACTTCCTCTCCGGCGACGGGTCGGTGCGCTTCATCCGGGGCAGCGTCTCGCTCGCCACCTTCGCCGCGCTCGTGACGCGCAGCGGGGGCGAGGTGAACACGCTCGACTAGCCGGGGCCGGGTTCGACGGCTGTTCTGAGCGGGGGGTGTCAGCCCCCCGAGGCAGTCACGAACTTGGCGCTTGCCGTAAGTGTTTGACGGACTCGGGGGGCTGACACCCCCCGCTCAGAAAGCCAAGACTCCGCCTCCCCCGCTACTCCTCCACGTCGAACAGCAGCACCGCCCCCCGGCTATTGCCCACCGCGCAGACTAACCCGTCGGGGCTGAACGCCACGGCGGTGAGCTTCGGCATGGCGAAGTCGTAGCGGCGCGCCACGGCCAGGGTTTCGGCGTCGCGCAACTCGATGGCGGCACTGCCATCGACCGTGACGCAGAGCCGCCCGCCTGGGTGGAACGCGATCTGGCGCGGGCGCAAAGCGAGCCGGCTGAGTCGGACGGCGGGGGGACTGGGGGGGCCGACGGCGAAGCCGAGAACGCGCCGGCGGCTGGCGACGAACACTCGCAGGCCGTCGGGCGTGAACGCCGGCGGGCCGGCGCCGCGCGGCAGGCGGAACGGGGCCA
>CAXTPM010000193.1:7719-8626 GCA_964245865.1 uncultured Fimbriiglobus sp.
CTGCGCGGCAGCGCGTCGCGATAGGCGGCGATCTCCGGCGCCGGATCGGTCAGGTGGACATGGCGGCGGTAGAAGGCGTCGGTCGCGGCGTCGCACCAGCCGTAATTGAAAGAGCCGGCGACCCCGGAGGCGAGGTAGACGGCCCCGCCCGGCGCAAACGCGACCGGGTAGTGGTCGAACCGCCGAGCCACCGGAACGAGTTCCAACCGCTCAGGCGTCACGCGGTAGGTCGTCAAGTCGGGAAAGTCGTTCGGGTAGTTGTTCTCGACTACGACCATCGCCTTCAGCAACGCCCTCGACGGGTCGAACGCGACCGGCCAGAATAAATGGACATCAGGCGTGAAGTCGGCCACCCGGCCTGTGACGAGGTTCAGGCGCCGGCACCGGAGTCGTCGGTCACAGAAGAGAACGCGGTGCGGCGACACGAACGCCGGTGCGAACCGGCCGCTCGCCGCGAACTCGCGCGGCCGTGTGCCCGGCCGGCGCAAGTCCCAGACGTGGCACGGGCGCCCAACGGCTAGAAGGTAGCGCGAGTCTGGCGAGAACGCGAGGCTCTTGACACGCGCCGCGCGCCCTCCCAGTACCCGCACCGGCTACGCCTTAATCATGTCGCGCACCGTCATCCCGCTCGGGATCATTGGCAGCACGTGCTCCTGGTGCGGCACGTACACGTTCAGCACGAACGCCCCGTCGTGGTCCAACATCTCGTGGATGGCCGCGTCGAGGTCGCCCTTCTCGACGATGGCTTTTGCCTTCACGCCGAAGCCCTTCGCCACCGTCACGAAGTCGGGGTAGGGGGCTTCGTCCTCGCCGGCGCCTAAGTAGGTGTGGCCGCGGTTGGAGCCGAAGAAGCGGTCCTCCCACTGCACCACCATGCCGAGGTGCTGGTTGTTCAACAGCAGCACCT
>CAXTPM010000194.1:0-8555 GCA_964245865.1 uncultured Fimbriiglobus sp.
GTCACGGCGAGGGGTGCCCCGGCGCGCCGGTGGTGAACGCGAACCCCGCGCGGGGGAACTCCTCCTCGCCGGCCTCGGCGCCCGGCGGGCTAGCGCGCCACTGCACTCCCGCCAGTCCCGCCGCGCGCCCGGCGTCGAACATGCGCCGCATCGCGGCGGGGTCGAACGTCGTGCTGATCGCGGGGATCGGGAACGCCTCGTCGATGTAAGTCTGGCGGAACGCCATGCCGGAGGCCGCGCAGTGGGCGTACATCCGCCACAGGTCCGCGCGGTGCAGCGCGTGCAGGGTGCCGGAGAACGACCCGACCGTGCGGTCCTTGAAGCTCGGCTTTTCGGGGTACGGATCAGCGTAGAGCTTGCCGCCCGCAATCACGTACAGGTTCGACCCGGCCAGCCACGGCGCGGCGGGGTTCGCGGGGTCCGGGCGCGGGGCGTCGGGCGGCAGGCGCATGAACGACTCCGCGGAAGTCCCGCCGTCGGCGTGGCTCTCGCGGTACACCGCCCCATCGACCGCCACGTCGAAATCGACCGCCGGGAGTAGCCCCTCGATGGACGCGCTCGCCAAGAGCACGCGCCGCACCAGGCAGTCCGCGTCGGGCCGGCCGCTGCAGGCGATCGCGCCCAAGTCCCACACCACTAGGCGGCGCGTGTTCTCGTTGGTGGTGCCGACGTACAGCCGACGGCCCCCGGCGTGCTCGGCGCGCATCTGGTCGATGAACTCGCGGCTCACTTCGCGCTCGATCAGCTCGCGCAGCGGCTCCGAGCTGGCGAGAGCCTGGTACTTGAGTAGGTTCGTCGGCTTGACGCGGAACAAGTCCTTCTGGCGCAGCTCGGTGAAGACGCGCTCCATGAGCGGCTCGAACTTCGGGCCGACGAACGCGATGCTCGCCAGCAGGGAGCCGCTGCTGATGCCGTTGATCGCGTCGAACTCGGGCTTGTCGCCGCGCTGGCGCCAGCCGATTAAAACGCCCGCGGCGTAGCTCGAATACTGGCCCCCGCCGGAGAGCACCAGCACGTTGAGCTTGCGCGCGGCCGGGGAGGGGGTGGCGGCGCGGGCCGCGAACGCGGCGTGGGTCTGGCGGTCGAGCGGCGGGTAGTTCGCCCCGCGCGCCCCGTCGTCGGGGAGTTTCTGCATCACCTTCATGGGCGGCAGCGGCACGTCCGGAGCGCGGGTCCGGCAGCCCACTCCGACGGCGCCGAGGCACAGCAGGGCGCCGAGCGGCGGGGCGAGTCGGCGGGCCTGGGCGGCGAGGTCCGGTCGGCGCATCGCGGTCCACACATCGATTCGGGGTCGGGTTCGTGCTCAGCGGAATCATCGGCAGCGCCGGCCCGGCTTGTGCAACCCGAATCCCCCCGCTTGCCGCGAACCCGCCGCCGCCGTAGTCGTGCGGGATGGATTCGCCCGTCGAATTACCACTGGTGCTGCTCGCGCTCTTGGGCGCGGCGTGGTTCGCCCGGCGCGAGCGCCACCCGGCGGGGCGCGCGCTCGTTTACCCCGACTTGCGGCTGCTCTCGGGGCTGCCGCGCGGGCGCGCCGGCGAGGTCGAGCGCGCCCGGCCGCTGCTGCGCGGGCTGATCCTCGCGCTCGTCGTGGTCGCCGCTGCGCGGCCGGGGTGGCCGGACTACGCCACGCCGGTGTCGGTCGAGGGGATCGCCATCGCCCTGGTGATCGACGCCAGCGGCAGCATGGCCGACCCGCTGCCGGGGCCGGGGCGGCAGACGCGCCTGGGTGCGGCGAAGGCGGCGGCGCGGCGGCTCTTGCTCGGCGACGGGTCCGGGCTGCCGGGGCGCCCGCAGGACCGCGCGGCGCTGGTGGGATTCGCCGCGCTGCCGCGCACGCTCTGCCCGCTCACCTTCGACCACGCCGCACTCCTGGCGCAGCTCGACCAGCTCGCGCCGGCCGAGGGGATCGACGCGGCCACGGGACTCGGCGACGCGCTGGCCGAGGCGCTCGCCCGCCTGGAGGCCGCGCCCTCGCCGGGGGGGGGGCGCAAGGTGGTCGTGCTCGTCACCGACGGCGAGCACAACGCCCCCCCTTCGGGCGAGGGGGGGGCGGGGCCGCTCACGCCGCGGCAGGCAGCGCGGCTGGCCGAGGCGCTCTCGGTGCCCGTGTACGCGATCGACTGCGGCCCCGAACCCGGCACGAGTGGGGGCGACGCCGAGGCGCGCGCGGCCGCGGCCGAGACACTGGCGGAGGTGGCGCGCCTGAGCGGAGGCCGCTCGCTCCGCGCCGCCGACGCCGCCGGGTTCGCCGAGGCGACCGCCCAAATCGACCGGCTGGAGCGCGCCCGCGCCCCGGCGTTCCGCTACCGCCGGCGACTCGACCTCGCGCCCGACTTCGCCGGACTCGCGGCACTGCTCCTGCTAGTCGAGCGGCTGCTGGCGGCGTCGCGCTGGCGGGTGCGGCCGTGAGCCTGATTGCCCAGTGGTTCGCGCGCCCGGCGTGGCTGCTCTTGCCGGCGCTGCCTGCATTGCTGGCGGTGGCGGCGTGGCTGGTCCGGCGGCTGCGGCGGCGCGGGCGGGAGGGCGCGGCGGGGCTGGGGCGCCTGCCGCCGGTCGGGCCACCGGCGCGGCCGGTCGTGGCGGCGCTCGGTTTCGGCGCGGCATGGCTCGCGCTCGCGGCGGGGCTGGCCGCGCCGCGGGCCGGCGTCGGCGACCCGGAGGGGGTGGCGCGGGGGCGGGACATCATCTTGGTGCTCGACTTCAGCCGCAGCATGCTCGCCGAGGACACCGCCGCCGGGGCGCGCTGGCGCGCGGCCACGCGCGCGGCCGAGGGGTTCGTCGAGTCGTGCGCGCGAAAACCGGGGCACCGCGTCGGGTTGGTGCTGTTCGCCGCGCGGCCCACGTTGCGCGTGCCGCTGACGACCGACTTGGAGTACCTGAAACTCGCCCTAGGGGAACTCGACGCGCGCTCCCCGCCGGCGGCGATCCTGCCCGGCCCCGCTAGCCCGAGCGGCACCCGCATCGGCGACGCGCTCGCGCTGGCGGTGGCCAGCCACGACGCTCGCTTCGCCGGGGCGCAGGACATTATTCTGTTGAGCGACGGCGACGACCCGGCCCAGGAGCGCGACTGGGCGCCGGCGGTGACGCTGGCCCGCACCCGCCGCATCCCCGTCCACGCGGCCGGCTTCGGCGACCCGGAGCGCGCCTCGCCGATTCCGTTGCCGGGTGGCGGGTTCCTGAGCGCCGCCACGCCGGCCGGGGAGGCGGCGCCGGTCGAGACGCGGCTAAAACTGGGCGTGCTCGGCGAGTTGACCACCGAGGCGCGCGGGCGCTTGCTGGTGGCGGGCCGCGGGCCGGCGGACCTGGCGGGGTTCTACCGCCGCGAGGTCGAGCCGGGCGCCGCCACCCGCGACTACGGCGACGAGGCGCGGCCCGAACCGGGCGACGCGGCCCCGGCGTGCTTCCTGCTGGCGGCGCTGCTGCTCGCGGCGGCGTGGCGGCTCCGGTGAGCGCGGCGCCGTAGAATGCCGCCATGCGCCCCGCCGCCCTGCTCGCCCTCCTCGCGCTCTCGCCCGCCCCGCCGGCCGAAGCCCCCTTGCGCGACGCCCTCGCGGCGGCGGCACGCGGCGACTACCCGAGCGCGGAATCGGCGCTGCGGGCCGCGGCCGAATCGACTGCCGAGCCGGGACTGGTGGCGCTCAGCCGCGGCGCGGTCGCACTCGCCCAGGGCCGGCCCGCCGAGGCGGAGGCGTACTACTCCCAGGCTCTGAGCGACGCGGCCCTCGCGCCGGAGTTGGCGGCGCGAGCGGCCTACGACCGCGGCACCTGCCGGGCGCGCCTGGCGAAGACTTCGCCGCAGTTCCTCGCGGCGCTCGCGGACCTGGAGCGCTGCCTGGCGGGTCCGGCCGCGTCGGCCGAGTTGAAGCTCGACGCGCGGAACAACCTCGAAGTGGTCAAACTCCTGCTGGCCGAGGCGCGCCGGCGCGAGCGCGTGCTGCCGCCGACTCCCCCGCCGCCGACGGAGGCCGAACAGCCACCGCCGGACGTGGCCCCGCGGCCGGTGCCGGAGGAGTCGCCGGACGAGGGCCGGGCGCCGCCGAGGCGCCCGCCGGCCGGGAAGCCGCCGGAATCGCCCACTGATCCACCGCCGGGCGATCCGCCAAGTTCGCCGTCGGACTCGACGCGCCCGCCGTCCCCTGGGTCGGGCAGGCTACCGCCGATTTCCGACCGGGAGCCGGCGCCGCCGCTGACGCCCGAGGAGGCCCGCGCCTGGCTGCGGCGGGCGGAGCTGCGCCTGCAAAGTGGCCGGCGCGAGCGGGCGAAACTGACCCCGGCTCGGGACGCGGCCGATGTGCGCGACTGGTAGCCTGCTCGCGGCGGCGTGCCTCGCCGCGCTGGGGCCGACGCCCCTGGAGGGGGCCGAGCCGCAGTTCTACGGCGCGTGGGGTGGGGTCGTCGCCGTGAGTTGGGCGCTCGACCCGCCCGAGGTTCCCCCCGGCGGCGAGTCGGTGCTGACGCTGTGGGTGGCAGGCCACCGCGGCCCTGGGTTCCCGCGCCGGCCGGAGTTGAAGTCGCTGCCGGGGTTCGCGGCGTTCGCCCGGTCGGCGCAAGTGCTGGACGCCGAACCGCCGGTAGTTCGCCACGAATCGCGCGTCGGGTTCCGCTACCTGCTGCGCCCCAACGGCGTCGGGCCGGCGGCGGTGCCGTCGCTGGAGTACCGCTACTTCCGCCCAGGACTACCGCCGGGCGGGCGGTTCCGCACGACCTACGCCGACCCCGTGACGCTGACGGTTAAGGCGCCGCCGGTGCCGCCGAGGCCGGTCGATGCGCCGGAGTGGCTCTGGCGCGCGACGTACCGCCCGCCGCTGCCGGCGTGGCTGTCGGCAGTCCCGGCGGCGCTGGGGCTGGCGGTGTTCGCGCTCAAGCGGCCGGCCCCGAGGCGGCGCCTGGGGGGGGTCAGTCGCCGGGCGCGCGAGCGGCTGAACCGCCTGTCGCCGGGGATGGCCGCCGAGGCGGCGGGTGTGGTGCGCGCCGAAGTGGCGGGGCGCACCGGTCTCGACGCGCGGGCGATGACGGCCTCCGAACTCGGCGAAGAACTGCGCGAGGCGGGGTACGGCGCGGACCAGGCGGGCGCGGTCGCCGGGTTCCTCGAAGCGGCCGACGCGGCGCGGTTCGGCGTATCGCCGGCGGCGGGGCGTGACTGGCCGGCCGGGGCGCTCGCGGCGCTCGAGCACTTCCACGCCGCGCCGCCGAGTCCGAACAGCGTGGCCGTTCACGCCGCCCTGCTGGCGGGCCTCGCGGCACTGCTAGCCGGGGCCGCGCCGGGCGTCGATCCGGCCCTGGCGCGGGCGTATGAGCTGCGCGACGACCCGGCCGCGGCGCGGGGCGAGTTGCGCCGGGCGCTGGCCGAACCCGGCGGGGGCGACTTCCGCCGGGCGCAGGTCCACTTCCTGCTCGGCGAGTACCCGGAGGGGCTGGCCGCGTGCCACGCCGGGCGGCGGAGTTCGCCGGGGTCGCCGGAGTTCCTGACGCTCCTGAACTGGGGCCGCGCCAACGTCGAGGTGCCCGCCGACCTCGCGCCGCCGCTCGACTGGGCGCCGTGGGCGGTGCCGCTGTCTCTGATGGGGCTTCCGCTGTCGCTCGGGGCACTCGCACTCGTGGCGTGGCGGCGCCGGCTCGCGCCGGTGTCGCTCGCGCTGTGGGTCGCGCTGGCCGGCGCGCACTGGCACTTGGTCGAAGTCGCGCGCGACTTCGCCGAGACCCCGGCGGCGGTGGTGCTGCGCCCGGCGCTGCCGCTGTCGGGGTCGGGCGCCGCGTTCGCCCCGCGCCGGCTGAGTCCGTTCCCGCCGGGGGTCGAGCTGAGGCGCCTGCGCGTGCGCGGCGGCTGGACGCAGGTCGAGTGGGCCGAGCGGGGCGGGGTGGTGCGCGCCGGGTGGGTGCCGGCCGCTACAATTGCCCCATGAGCGAGTACAGCTTCCGCCTGGATTTGCCCGCCCCGTGGTCGTCGCTCCCCGGCGGCGGGCTGTTCCTGCTCGCGCTCACGGCGGCGGTGGCACTCGTCACCGTGGCGAGCTACCGCCGGCACGTCGCGGTGTCGCGGCGGCGGCTGGCGCTCTTGATCGGCCTGCGCGTGCTGGCGCTCGTCCTGGCGCTGGTTACCGCCGCGCGGCCGAGCGTGGGGGTGCGGGAAAACCCGGCGGTGCCGTCGGTGCTCCTGATCGGCTTCGACGGCTCGGGGAGCATGGCCACGACCGACGAACTCGGGGGCCGCTCGCGCGCCGACGCCGTGAAGGCCGCGCTCGACGCGGCCAAGCCGACGCTGGACGAGTTGCGCGACAAGCGCCAGGTCGAAGTCGTGACGTACCGCTTCGGCGGCGCCGACTTCGCTGAGCCGACCGGGCGCTCCGACCCCGCCCTGCCCCCGGACTTGCCGCAGTCGGACTACGCGGCGTACCTGCGCCGCACCTTCGACCGCTGGCAGGCCGAGCCGTACCTGCGCGGGCACCTGGTGATCGGCGACGGCGCCGACAACGGCACCGCGAAGCCCGAGGCCGAGGCGGCGAAGTGGCGCCAGCGCGGCGGGGCGCTGCACACGTTCTCGGTCGGCTCGCCCAACACCAGTTCGACCCTGAAGGACGTGGCGCTCACCGGACTCACGCCGCTCGGGGGGAGTGTCGAGGGGTCGGTCGCGGCCAAGACCGAGTTCACGATGCGACTCGTCATTCAGGCGCCGGGGTTCGTCGGCCGCACGGTGAACCCGCGGGTGACGTTCGACACGAATGACGGGCGCGGGGCGCAGTTGCAATCGACCACGCCCGCCGTACTGGCGCGCGAGGCCGACAACGTGGCGACCTTGAAGCTGACCGCGCCCGACAAGCCGGGCTTACTCAAGCTGCGCGTCGAGGTGCCGGTGAGCGAGACGCCGGGGGACGTGGTGCCGGAGAACAACGTCATCGAGACGTACCTGAATGTCACGAAGGACGGCCTGCGCGTGCTGCTGGTGGACCGCGCCAGCATCGAACAAGCCCAAATCCGCCGGGCGCTCTCCTCGGACCCGCGCATGAGCGTGTTCCGCGCGTTCCGACAGTCCGAGGCGCCGCCCGACGCCCAACTGCTCGACGACTTCGACTTCGAGCGCCACGCCTACGACGTGATCGTCATCGGCAACGTGAGTGCGAGGCAACTCACCACGATCCGCCCGGACTTGCCGGAGCAACTCAAGCGGCAAGTCACCGAGAAGGGGATGGGCCTGTTGTTCACCGGCGGGCACGCGAGTTTCAAGGGCGACGCGGCCTACCCCGACGCCACGGGGCTAGTCGGCTCGGAGGCGCTCGCGGAGATTCTGCCGGTCGAGTTGGGCGCGCCGGGGTTCGTGCCCGACGCCCAACTGGCCGGCGACGCGCGCTTCCAGCACACGCCGAGTTTCACGCACCGGGACCACTACCTCAACCGCGTCGCCGAATCGGTTCCCGCCTCGCAGCAGCTCTGGGAAAAGCTCGGGGCGTTCCCGCTGCAGTTGAACGCGCTGGGGCGCCCGAAGCCGACGGCGGCGGTGTACGCCTACGGGGTGCCGAAGGGGACGCCCCCGGCCGCACTCGGCCCGGCTGCCGAGGGCCGGCTCGCGCCAGTCTTGGTCGGCCACCAGATCGGCGCCGGGAACCGCGGCCGCGTGCTGGCGTTCGCCGGGCAGGACAGCTACTTCTGGCAGGCGCTCGGCCAGCCCAACGCGCCCGACGGGATCAACGCCCACGCGCGATTCTGGCGGCAGATGGTGCGCTGGTGCGCCCACCAAGAAGACGACGACGCGCAGGTGTTCGCCCGCGCGGAACTGAGCCGACTGCCGGTGGGGGCGAAGCAGGTGATCCGCGTCGGCATCCGCCAGCCGGGGGGCGGACCCGCACTGGAGCCGCAGTTCCCGACGCTCAAGATTCTCGCGCCCGGCGAAGACCCGGCCACCGCGCCCAACCGCACCGCGCTGCCCGACGAGAACGGGGCGTTCCGCGTCGAGTTCGAGCCGACGAAGCCGGGGGAATACACCGTGGCCGTGAGCGCGACCGGCAAGGACGCGAAGGGGACGAAGTTGGCGGGCGATGCGACGACGAAGTTCGCCGCGTTCGCCGTACCCTCCCAAGAGACGCTGCTGAAAGCGGCCCGCCCCGAGGTACTCGCCCGCATCGCCGGCGCCGGCGGGGGCCAGGCGCGGCGGCTGGACGAGTTGGGCGAGTTCCTGCGGCAGTTGGCGGCGCAGCCGTTCGAGGTCGCCAAGCCGAAGCCGAAGTTCTACCCCGACTGGCGGCGCGACCGCTCGCCGTACTTCCTGCCGGCGTGGCTGGTGCTGGTGGCACTCGTGCTGGGGCTGGAGTGGGGCTTGCGGCGGGCGTGGGGGCTGGTGTAGCGCGAACCCCGCGCGGGTTCGGATATACTGTCCCCGTAGCCCCCACCCCACCGCTCGGAGAAGCCGCCCATGCCCCGCGTCGTCCTCGCCATGAGCGGCGGCGTCGATAGCTCGGTCTCGGCCACGCTCTTGCAGCGCCAAGGCTACGACGTGGTGGGTCTCTTCATGCGCACCGGCACCCACCCCGGCGGGGCGAACGACACCCGCCGCGAGAACA
>CAXTPM010000195.1:0-8499 GCA_964245865.1 uncultured Fimbriiglobus sp.
CCCGGCCGGGAAAGTCGGGTCCGGGGCGCGCTCGGTTCGGAACTCGGCCACGAGATTGCCCCCGTCGGTGTAGTTGCGGTGCGGTCGGGGTTGCTTCGCGCGGCGGGGCGACTACGATACGTCGGTATTACGTTGTCCGCACACTTCCACCCCGCCGGTGCCCGATGCCCCGCCCCTTCGTTCTAGCGATCCCGGCCCTGTTCGCCCTTCTGAGTGGCGGCTGCGCCAAAACCGCAGCCGAGTGGGACGCCGCCAAGACCGGCCCGAAGGTCGTCGCGTCGTTCGCCCCGATTTCGAGCCTGGTGCAGTCCATTGCCGGGCCGGACGCGCAGGTCAAGACGGTGCTCACCAGCCAGGGGCCGCACGGCGGCGAGGTCGATTTCGGCAAGGCGTCGCTCCTCCGCCGGGCGGACTTGTTCTTCATCAACGGCCTCGACCTCGACAACGCGATCGTCGAAAAGCTGCGCAAAGCCGCCGGCGGCGACGCCCTCAAAATCGTGGCGCTCGGCGACGCGATCCCCAAGAAGTACCTCGAAGAAGCCGCGCACGACCACGAGCACGAGGGCGCCGGGGGCCACGACCACAAGCACGGCGTGAAAGACCCGCACGTCTGGCTCGGCCTCGCCGCCGCGGCGGCGATGACCGAGGTCATCGAGGCCGATCTCGCCGCCAAAGACCCCGCCCGCGCCGCCGGCTACAAGGAGCGCGCCGACGCCCTCCGCGGGCGCCTCGCCAAGATTCAGGCCGACGGCAAAGCCCTGCTCGCCAACAAGAAGGAGCGCGGCATCGTCTCGTTCCACGAGTCGCTGACGTACTTCGCCAAGTCGTTCGACCTCGAAATCGAGGCCGTCATCGAGAAGACCCCCGGCACCGAGCCGAGCGCGAAGGACTTGCAAAACTTGGTGGCCGAGTGCCTGGAACACAAGGTCCGCGTCATCGCCGTCGAGCCGCAGTATTCGGCCAAATCGAGCGCCAAGCGCCTGGTCGAAGAACTCAAGGCGAAGGGCGTGGCCGACGCGGAGCTAGTCGAACTCGACCCGATGGAGACCGCCGACCCCGACAAGCTGGACGGCAACTTCTACGAGGCGACCATGCGCGCCAACCTCGAAGCCCTCGCCAAGGTGCTGCGGTGAGCATTAGCCTGGTGGGCGTGCCGCCCCTGGTGAGTTTCCACGATCTGCGCGTCAGCCGGGGCGGGCGCCCGGTGCTCGGCGGGGTGAGCGCCGAACTGGCGCGCGGCCAGACCACCGCGCTCGTCGGCCTCAACGGCAGCGGCAAATCGACGCTGTTGCGCACGATCCTCGGCGAGTTCCCCTACTCAGGCTCGATCGAGTACCGCTGCGGCCACGACCACAGCCGCCCGCGCCCGGAGCACGTCGGCTACGTCCCGCAGAAGCTCAACCTCGACCCCCGCTTGCCGCTCACCGTGCGCGACTTGGTCGGCGTCGCCACCGGGCGCAAGCCGTGGTTTTTGGGCAAGTCCAGGCGCTTCGACGGCGTGGTCAAGCGCCTCGAACAGGTGGGCGTAGCCGACCGGCTCGACACCCCCGTCGATGGCCTCAGCGGCGGGCAGTTGCAGCGCGTCTTGCTGGCACTCGCACTCGAGCCGTCGCCGGAACTGTTGCTGCTGGACGAGCCGGCGGCGGGGATCGACTACGAGAGCCAGGAAGGCTTCTACGAGTTGATCGCGCATTTGAGTCGGGATACGCAAGTGGCCGTCTTGATCGTCAGCCACGACCTCGCCGTCGTAAGTCGATTCGCGCACCAGGTGCTGTGCCTGCGCGACGGGCGCATCGCGTTCGCCGGGCCGCCGGATGTCGTGCTGGGGCAGATGGGGCTTCAGCGGGCCTGAACGCGCACCACCTTGCGCCCCAGCCGCACCACGAGTCCGTCGGGCGGCAACTCGATTGCCTGCTTCCAATCCGCCACCTTGGTCTTGTCGTCACCGAAGTTGACGGCCCCCTCCTCGATCTTCTTGCGCGCCTCGCCGTTGCTCTTGGTCAGCCCGGCGAGGGTGAGCAACTTCGGCCACGCCACAACCCCGCCCTCGGCTTCGACCGCGACGGATTCGACCTCGGCGGGGTCGCCGCCCCGACTCTGGCGGTCGAAGTCGGCCCGCGCCTGCGCCGCCACCTCCGCCCCGTGGTAGCTCGCCACGATCGCCTCGCCGAGCGCCTTCTTGGCCTCCATCGGCGGGCCGCTCAGAAGCGCGTCGATGTCCGCCGGCGTGCAGTCGGTTAAGAGCGTGAACCACTCGCGCATGAGTTCGTCCGGGATGCGCATCGTCTTGCCGAACTGGTCGCGCGGCGACTCGTTCAGGCCGATGTAGTTGCCCAGCGACTTGCCCATTTTCTGCACGCCGTCGAGGCCACGTAAAATCGGCGAGGTGAATGCCACCTGCGGCGCCTGGTTCGCGTGGCGCTGCAAGTTGCGCCCCACCATGAGGTTGAATAACTGCTCGGTGCCGCCGAGTTCCACGTCCGCCCGCACCTCGACGCTGTCGTGCCCCTGCATTAGCGGGTAGAGGCACTCGTGCAGGAAGATCGGCGTCTGGGCGTCGAGGCGTTTGGCGAAGTCGTCGCGCTCGAGCATGCGCTGCACGGTCATGCTGGCCAACAGTTTGAGCATCGCGGCGAAGTCGAAGCGGTGGAACCACTCGCCGTTCTGCACCACCTCGCACTTGCTCACATCGACCACGCGCGCGATTTGCTCCAGGTACGCCGCGGCGTTCGCCTGAATCTGTTCCGGGGTGAGGCCGGCGCGCGAGGCATCCCGCCCCGACGGGTCGCCGACCTCGGCCGTCGCGGTGCCGATAATCAAAACGGCCTGGTGCCCGAACTCCTGGAACTGCCGCAGCTTGCGCAGCGGAACCGTGTGCCCGAGGTGGACATCGAACCCCGTCGGGTCGATGCCGTACTTCACGCGCAACGGTTTGCCCCCGTCGAAACTCGCTTGCAGTTTCTTGCGCAACTCCTCGGGCGTCTCGACCTGTGCGGCGCCGCGCAACAGGGCTTCGAGTTGCTGGTCAACTGGGGGGAACGTCGCCACCGGGTGCCCCGACTAGGAGAAGAACTGGAATCGGCCGGTGGAGTCGAACGCTTGGACGAGGTGCAGCACCGTCGGGTTCGCTTGCGTTGGGGGCCAGGCGACGGCTACGATGTCGAAGCGGCAGTTGACCCGCCCCAGCACCCGGCGCCGACCGAGATACCGCAGCGCCGCCGCGCAGACGCGCTTCTGCTTGGCGAAGTTCACGGTATCGGCGGCGATCTGCGGGTCGTGTTGCGAAGTCGAGCGGACTTCGACGACTACCAACGTCGTGCCGTCGAGCGTAATCAAGTCGAGTTCGCCGAGTCCGTCGTGGACGTTCGCGGCGAGGATGCGGTGCCCCTTGCGGCGCAGGTACCGCGCCGCCGCCTTCTCGGCACGCTGGCCGAACCAGAGCTTGTAGAACGGCCAGCGCTTGAAGTCCGAGTCCGTTGCAGGCGGCGGCAGCATGACGCTACTTCTTGGTCGCCTCGGCCTTGGCCTTCCGCTTAGCGGCCCGCTTGCTCTCGCCGCTGGTGTTGGCCTCCTTGTTGGCGGCGGCGGCGGCCTTTGCCACCTCGACCGCGGCCGTCTTGGCGGCGGTGTCGAGCGCGGCCTGGCGCTTGGTGTCGCTCTTGATCTTGGTCGCCTTGCCCACCCGGTCGCGGATGTAGAACAGCTTGGCGCGCCGCACCATGCCGGCCTTCTTCACTTCGATCTTGGCCACGCGCGGCGAGTGGATTGGGAAGATGCGCTCGACACCCTCGCCCTGCACCAGCCGGCGGACGGTAATCATCTCGCGGATGCCGTAGCCGCTGCGGGCGATCACGTCGCCCTCGAACGTCTGCAGGCGCTCCTTGGCGCCGTCGAGCAAGCGCTGGTGGATGATGATCGTGTCGCCGATCTGGAACTTCGGTACGTCGGCTTTGACGTGCTGGGATTCGACGGCTTCGAGGAATGCGTTCTGCATGTTGTTCTTCGGGTCGGTACGAGTTCGGAAGTTGCGAGGTGCGAGTCGAACCGCCGAACCGGCAACTTTTCGTTCGGGATTATCTTAATGGCCCGGCGGTGGTTCGGGAACGGCAGTCCGGCGATTCGTGCGAACTCGGGCCTGCTCGGCGCGCCACTTGGCGATCTTAGCGTGGTCGCCGCTCAGCAGGATTTCCGGCACCTCCAGCCCGCGGTAGTTTCGCGGCCGGGTGAACTGCGGGTATTCGAGTTGCCCCGGCTCATTGTGGCTCTCCTCGCGCAAACTCTCGGCCTTGCCGAGCACGCCGGGGATGAGGCGAATCACCGCGTCGATCACTACCATTGCCGGGACTTCGCCGCCGTTACACACGAAGTCGCCGACCGACAGTTCGACCGGGTCGAGCAGTTGCCGAATGCGGTCGTCGAACCCCTCGTACCGGCCGCAAAGCAGCAGCATACGGGGGATTGCGGCGAGGCGCTCGACCACGGGTTGAGTCAGCCGCTCCCCGGCGGGCGTCAGCATCACCACCCGCCCCACCGGCCACCCTTCGGCCACGCCTTCCGCTTGCACCGCCTCGACGCAGCCCAGTACGGGTTCCGGCATCAGCACCATGCCGGGTCCGCCGCCGAAGGGACGGTCGTCCACCTTTTGGTACTGGTCGGTGGCGAACTCGCGGATGTTCCGGGTGCGGACGCTCACAATCCCGGCGTCGATCGCGTGGCTGAGAAGGCTCTGCCCGAGGTAGCTCGTGAAGAGTTCGGGAAAGAGCGTCAGCACGTCGAACCGGACGCGCGGCACCGGCGGCATGAGTGCTTACGCCTGGGTCGGGACCGGGTCGGCGCCGGCGGCGCTCTGGGCGTTGGCGGCGTCGGTCGCGGCCTGCGCGGCCTTCTGGACTTCGAGTTCCTCGAAGCGCGCCATGTGCCGGTTCAGGATCGCCGTCACGTTGTCGCTCGCCTTAGCGCCCACCGACTGCCAATATTTGATGCGCGTCGGCAGCAGACTGATGTGCCCCTCGCCGGTGGCGTGGGGGTCGTAGGTGCCCAACTCCTCGATGGCCCGCCCGTCGCGCGGCTGGCGCTTGTCGATCGCCACGATGCGGTAGTAGTGCCGGTGGGTCCGGCCGAGCTGTTTCATGCGAATCACGACGGCCACGACATCACTCCAGCGCGCGACGACCCAGAACGAGAATCGACAGTATATCAGCCGGCGCGGGGTTGGGAAGGGGCGAGTTCGCTGGAGGCGGGGCGCCCCGTCAGCCGCTTTCACCAGCGAGTACGAAGCTCCCACCCGCGTACCCCAGGCGCAACGGCCCGCCGCCCGCCGCCGAGGGCCAGCCCAACCCCGCCGCGAACCGCACCGCCTCGGCCACGAACCGGGGCGTGACGAAGTGCGGCTCGGCCCCCGGCCCCTCCAGCTCCAGCCAGTCGCGCCAGCCCCAATCGACGTACAACTGAGGCCCGCTGCGGTCGCCGGGGATCACGACCAGTACGTCGTTGAACCGCCAGCGGTACGCCACGCCATCGACCACGATTCGACGCATTCGCTCGGCCATCGGTTCGCCTCGTGGCTAGTCGGCGTGTTCGAGTAGCCTCGTGAAGTCCGCCCGGCCCCTGACCGCCTCGAAGTCCGCGTCCCCAGCCAGTCCGGCCTTATCCGCGCCGGCCGCAATCGCCCTGCCGATCAGCCCCACCGCCAGCAGCGCGTCGGCGTCGGCCTCGGCGGCGCGGCCGGCCTTCGCCCACAGCCCGGCGGCGAGGCTGCGCGCCCGCGCGGCGTCCAGCAGACTCGCGGCGTCGGTTCGGCCGAGCTTGTCGAACAGCGCGCACGCGGCGCGGCAGCCGGCGGGGTCGGCGTCGCGCCGGCACTGCCGCGCGCGCCGCACTAGTACGCCGGGATTCACCGAGGAGTCGGCGCACTCGGCGGCAAGTCGGGTCGCCTCGTAGTCGCGGCCGCACTTGAGCATGGTTTCGGCCAGGCGCCACTGGGCGTCGAGCGCGTCGGGGTGGCCGGGGGGGAGCGCGGCGTGGCGGGCGTCCAGCGACTCCTGGCGCGGCCCGAGCGCGTCGGCGGGCCGGCCAAGCCATTCGTACTCGTCGGCGAGTTTTTGCAGGCTCAGGTGCAGGTCGCGGTGGTTCTCGGGGAGCACGCGCCTACGGCCCCGGACGGCCTCCTCGAGGCACCTCGCCGCCTCAGCGTGCCGGCCGAGGGCGGAATAGCTGACCGCGAGGTTGTGCAGGCTGGTGAAGACGCGCGGGTGGTCGGGCGCGAGTGTGCGGCGGCGGGCTTCGAGTACCGCCTCGTGTAGCGCCGCCGCTTCGGCGTGCCGGCCGAGTTCGGCGAGCGAGTAGCCGACGTTCGAGACCGCCCACAGGGTCGCCGGGTCGTCGGGCGGCAGGGCGCGTGTGTACCCCGCCGCGGCGTCTCGCTTGATGCGGAGCGCCTCCTCGGGCCGGCCGAGTTGGGCGTGGCTGATGGCGGCGTACACCATCGTCTCGAGCGTGTCGGGGTGATCCGGGGGGAGCAGGCGCCGGCGGGCCTCCAGCACGCGCTCCTTGAGCGCCAGCGCCTCGTCGTGCCGGCCGAGTTCGCCGTAGGCGAGCGCCAGGTACAAAGTCGCCTTGAGCGACTCGGGGTCGTCGGGGCCGAGCTCGCGGTCGAACAGGAGGCAAGCGCGCTCGCACTGCGCCGCACTCTGGGGGTCGTCCCCGAGGAGCCAGTAGGTGCGCCCCAGGGTGCGGCGCAGGCGCGCCTCGACTAGGGGCCGGGCGGCGAGTTCGCTGCCGAGGGCGGGGAGACTCGCGGCGATGGCCCGGCGGAGCGTGACTTCGGGGCCGAGTCCCCCCTCCTCGCCCTGCGGCCGCGCGGCGCCGAGCAGGTGGTCGTCGAGGAACTTCATCGCCGCCTCGGCGTCGGCGCGCTTGGCCTCGCTGACTCGCCGCGCCGACTCGGCGCGCCACAAGCCGTAGCCGGTGCCGGCGAACCCGGCGACGAGTACCGCCACCACGACCGCGTTCAGCCGCACCGCGAGGCGGCGGCGCCCGGCCTGCTCGGCGGCGCGGACCTCGGCGGCGTGGCGGTCGCGCTCGGCGACCCGCGCGCGGTCGTCGGCGGCCCGGCGCAGCCCCGCCACCGCAGTGGCCACCTCGTCGGCCGATTGGGGCCGGCCGGCGGGGTCGGCGCTCAGGCAGCGCTTGCACAGCGCCACCGCGCCGGGGTCGGCCCCGCAGGCGTCCAGGCGGGCCAGCGCCACTCCGGTCTCGCCCCGCGCCGCGTTCGCCAGCACCGCCTCCGCGTCGGCGCCCCCGAAGGGCGGCTTGCCGGTCAGGAGCGAGCAGAGGATGCCGCCGAGGCCGAACACGTCCGAGCGCGCGTCCACGCGGTCGAGGTGGCCGGACGCCTGCTCGGGCGGCATGTAGGCCGGGGTGCCCAGCGCGCTCCCGTGCTCGGTGCCGCCCGCGCCGGACCCCGACAGCGGCGGGCCGGCCCCGCCGCCCGCCTCCGGGGCGCCGACGACTTTGGACAGCCCCCAGTCCATCACCTGGACTTCGCCGAACGCGCCCACCATGACGTTGGCGGGCTTCAGGTCGCGGTGCAGCACCCCGCGCGCGTGGGCGTACCCCAGCGCCTGGGCGACGGCCTCGAACACCGCGAGGGCATCGACGGGGGTTTTGTCCTTGAGCAGTTGGTCCAGCGTGCGGCCGCGGATGAGCTTCATGGCGAGGTACGGCCGGCCGGCGCGGGTGCGCCCCACGCGGTACACCGCGGGGATGCCGGGGTGCTGGAGTTGGGCGGTGACGCGGGCCTCCTCGACGAAGCGCGCCGCGGCGGCCGAGTCGGGGGCGTAGCCGTCGTGCAGCAGCTTAATCGCCACCTCGCGGCCGAGGTCGAGGTCGCGCGCGGAGTACACCGCGCCCATGCCGCCCTTGCCGACGACGCCCAGGAGTTGGAAGCCATCAATGGCGTCGCCCGCGAGGCCGCGCGGCGGGACACCTGGGGTGGCCGGGGCGGGGTGGAACGGCGCGGTCGGCCCGCCGGGCGGCTCGCGCGAGTCTAGCCAGACGCCGGGGGCGGCGGTCGGGTCGGTGGTGTCGGCGCCGCCGCAACGGGACTCGTCCCCGCCGGCTGGCGACTCGGCGGAGCGGGTGTCGGCGCCGTGGAAGTCGTCGCCGGCGGTCACGGTCGGCCTCGCTCAAAGGGGCATCAGGGCGAGTTCGTCAATCTGACGGATTATTGTAGCTCGGCGCGGGCGAACCGCAACAGGACCGGTTTAGCCCGGCGGGGTGCGGGGTAGCTGCTGCGCGGCGTGGTAGACGCCGACAACGCCGACATCCGCCCCAAGAACTCGGTACAGAATCCGGTACGGCACTTCGCAGACCTCGCGCACGGCGGGGTCTCGGTACTCCGGCACCTCGGCGCCGAGTAGCGGTTGGCCGTCGAGCAAACCGACGCGGGCGGTGACGCGCCCGGCCAGGGCCGCGGCCGGCGACGGGCGGACCCCGGCC
>CAXTPM010000196.1:0-8495 GCA_964245865.1 uncultured Fimbriiglobus sp.
GTTGAACGTGCCGACCACGCTCACCGCCTTGGCGTGCGGCGCCCAGACCCGGAAGCTCACGCCGCCCTCGTGTGGCACCGCGCCCATGCCGGGCACGGCCGAGGGGGCGGCGGGGCGGGGGGCGCGGGACTTGGCCGGTGCGTCGGGAGTCGCGGATTTCGGAACGGCGGTCGGCATAAGTCGGTCCTTCCCTGATCGAGTGGGCGTTGCGTCACTCATATGCACGCGCCGTGCCAGCAGTCCACGCGCTCCCCCGCCGGGACTCGCCTCAGGCCGGCCTGGGGCCGGGCGCGGGCGCCTCAGCCCGGATCACTTTCCCAGACCCCGTGCGGACTCCCGAGCCGAACTTCGAGGCGTACACGAACGTGAAGCACGCCCCGAACAAGAGAATCTGCGTGCTGTAATACACCCACAAGAGCAGCACCACCACCGACCCCGCCGCGCCGTAACTCGACCCCACCGCCGCGGTGCCGAAGTAGAAGCTGAGCAGAAACTTGCCCAGGTTAAACAAGACCGCCGTGACCGCCGCGCCGATCCAGACATCCGACCACGACACCTTCGGCCTGGGCAACAGCTTGAAGATCATCGCAAACATCGTCGCGGTCAGGAGAACCGACACGAGCAGGTTCGCCAGAAGGAGCCAGGTTCCCCCGGCCGGGACGACCTCGTTGAGCTTCCGGCTGAACCCCGTCACCAGCGCCCCGAACACCGTCGAAACCAGCAGCAGGAACGCCATGCCCGCAATCACCGACAGCGACAAGAGCCGGTCTCGGACCAACCCCCACGCCGTGGCGAGAATGCCCTCGTCCCCCCCAGCGGGGTCGCCGCCCTTGTCGGTCTGCCAGATCGTGTTGATCGCGTCCTGGAGCTGCGCGAACACCCCCGTCGCCCCGAACACCAGCGTGACGAGGCCGATCACCGTCGAGACCGTGTTGGTCCTCGGCTTCTGCTGGTTCGCGGCGAGCATGTCCTCGACCGCCCCCGCGCTCGACTCGCCCATCAAGTCGTTGAGGTGGTCCTTCACCTGCCCCTGAATCGCCTGCTCGCCGAACACCGCACTCGCCACGCCGATGATGACCAGCAACAGCGGCGCGAGAGACAGCACGGTGTAGAACGCCAGCGCCGCGCCCAGGCGGGGAGCCTTCTCGCGGGAGAACTTCAGCCCGGACTCTTTGAGTAGCGTGTAGGCCTTCGCAAACATCATCACCTCGGGGTCGCGGTTACGAAAAGAGCCGGCCCGGCAAACCGGGTCGGCCCTGAGAAGCGGCGGCAGTTCGCGGACTAGACGAGTTCGCGGTTCGAGCGATTGCCCAAGATCAGGCTGACCACGAACAGGATCAGGAACACCACGAATAGAATCTTGGCGATATCGACCGCGAGGCCGGCGGCGCCCATAAAGCCGAACGCGCCGGCGATGATGGCGACAATTAGGAAAATCAAGGCGTAGCGAAGCATGGGGAGTCTCCTACCCGGCGGGCGCCGGGGGTGGGGCTTGAGTGTCGGGCAAGCGGAAGCGGCTTGCGACTCAACTGCATTGCACGCCCGGTGCCAAACGCGACCGCGTTCCTGATTTCGTGAACGCCGCAACCCATCGCGCAGCCAATACTTCGGACCAGCCGTCAACGAAGTCGCCCCGCAGGCTCCCGTCGGGAGAGGTCGGCGGGGCGCGGGGCGACTCGGCCGTCGGCAAAGGACGTTACGCCTTCGCCTTGGCCTTTTCCATCAGGTGGTCGAGTTGTGTCAGGTGCGCCTGCGACTCCGGCAGCAACTTCGCGCGGATGGCACTCACCGTCTCGGCGGGCAAGTCCTTGCGCTCGAGCGCCTTCTCGTACTGCTCAAGCCCGTGCTGCTCGCCCTGCTTGAGCGCCGCGAGCGCGGTCTCCGGCCCGATGAGCTTCGCGCCGGCGGTGAACATGTTGGTGAACGCGCCCCAGACGCCCGAGCTAGTGCTGGGGGTGCCGCCGAACTGGCGGACGTGCTCGCTAAGTGCGGCGACGTGGGCCTTGTGCTCGTCCCGGATGCGGATGAGGTCCGACGAAATCGTGTCGCCCTTGAATTTCTCGATGGTGAGGTTGTACGTCTCGACCGCCGCGATTTCGCCGCGCAGGATCGCGTCGATGTAGGGGATGTCGTAGGTAGTGTCAGCCATGATTCGCTCCAGGTAATGTGGGGTCCGCGGGGAATGTAAGGCAATCGGAGTGCCAACGGTCGAGTCAGCCTTGCGAATCGCTCACGCCCCAGTCGCCTCACCCGCAAACCCCGTGTACAGCACGTTCAAGCACGTCAACTCCTGCCCCGCCTGGCGGAACACCGCCGCCTCGGACTCGGGGCGCGTCCAGGCGTCGAACACCGGGCGCGCCTCGGCGGGAACTTCGTCGCGCAGAAACTCACGCAGGTACAAACACTGCGCTAGCAGGAACTCGGTGAGTTCCAGCGGGAACGGACTCAGGAAGTCGGCCGCGAAGGTGCGCCGGCGGATGTGGGTGAACCCCGCCCCAGCCAGTTGCCCGCGCAGCCGCCGCGTGGGAGAAAGGCGCGCCGGGTCGCGGAACTGCTTGCGCGACGCCCGCTCGGTCGCCCGTGCAATCGCCACTTCGATCTCGACGGGCCAGGGGATCAGGATGTGGTGGAACTCGTCGGCCTCCAGCACCGCGAGCGTGCCGCCGGGCCTGAGCACCCGGCGCAGTTGGCCCAGGGCGTCGGCGACTTTGCCGAGCGTAACAAGGCTCTGGGCGCACAGCGCCCCGTCGAACGAGCCGTCCTCGAACGGCAGGTCGTAGCTGTCCCCCTCCGCGAACGTCACCGGCGTGGCCGACCCGGACACCCCGACGCGCCGGCGGGCCTCGGCCAAGTACTCCGGCGAGCGGTCGAGCGCGGTGACACTTCCGGCCGGGGTGCGAGTGGCCAGGAGTTCGGTGTAGAAGCCGCCGCCGCACGGCGCGTCGAGCCATGCCGAGCCGGGTTCCACCGGCAGACTCGTGATGATCTCGGCGAGCGGGGCCGCGAAGGCGCGCTGGAACGACTTCTGGTGGAGGTCGTAGTCGGGCAGCACGGGTAGCGCGTCGCCTAAAGGCGGGTCGTCGGCGGCGGGCATTGGCGGACTCCGAACGAAAAAAGGACTGGGGTCGAAGCCCCAGTCCTCGTGCAATTCGCCCGCCGCAGTCGGGACTACTTCGTCTGGTCTTTCACCTTGTCCGACACCTTGTGCGCCGCGTCGATCACGGCGTCCTTGGCCTTGTGGCCGAGTTCGCTCGCCCGGTCGGCGGCCACGTGCGCGGCCTCGCTGACGGCATGCCCGGCCTCTTAGGCCTTGTGCTTGGCCTTGTCCGCGAGGCTCGCGGCGCCGTCCTTGAAAGTTTCGAGCGTGCTCTTGCCGTGGTCGGACGCTTTGTCGGCGGCGTTGTCGACCTTGTTGACTGCGTTTTTGGCGGCGCTGGCGGCGTCGTTGATGCCGGACTTGATGTCGTCTTTGGGGGTGCTCATGAGTGTCATCCTAGTTGGGTGTGAAGTCGAGGTTCGGCCGGACATCGGCACAAGAAAGCTAGCAACTGCCGCGCCAATTGTCGGGAGATGGCGAAGTTGGCACAACGCTTGCCCCGCTTTAGCACCGTTACTCCCTAGTCACGAGGTGATCGCCATGACCGAGCCGCACGCCGAGCACCACGTCACTGACAAAGACCCCGAGAAGACCTTCGACCTGCCGCCGCTCGGGAGCCGCAATGCCGACCCCGCCACCGACGCGCCCGGTAGCCACCCGATCGAGGTCGGCGCCGGCGCGGTACTCGGCGGCGCCGCGTCGGGCATGGCCGTCGGACTCGTGGCTGGTCCGCTCGGCGCGGCGATCGGCGCGGCCGTGGGGGCCATCGCCGGGGGTTACGCCGGCAAGGGCGTCGGCGAACTCATCGACCCGACTACCCAAGACAACTGGCTGCGCGAACACCTCAAAGGCGAGAGCATCGACGCCGGCGACGACGAGATGCCGTGGTACCGCCTCGCCTACCGCTTCGGCGTCCAGAGCGCGGCCCGCCACCCGCAGCTCGCTTTTAGCGAGGCCGAGCCGACCTTGAAGGGCGAGTGGGCCACCAGCGGCGTCGATACCGACAAGACGTGGGAGGAGGCGCGCAACACCGTGCGCGCGGGGTTCGAGCGGGCGCGGCTGGGGCGGTAGGAGTTCGGCCCCCGCACCCGCGCACCGGACTGCCGCACTGTGGGTAGTGGGGCGCTACTCGTGGGCGTCGTGCTTCCCGTTGGCGACCGGCGGGAAGTGCGGGGCGGCGCGGTTCACCAGCCCGTCGGCCGCGCCCATTGAGGGCATCGGGGGCGCGGGCACCCGGACGCCCATCGTGACGTTCTTCTGCAACCTCACGTCGCGGTTGGGCAGCACCCAGCACTCGCCGGTCTCCTGCAAAAAGCAGACGAACAGCACGTAGTGCTCTTGGCTGTAGTCGATGACCATGTGGGCGTAGGCCGGGCCGCGGGCGGTGTCGAGCGGCAGCGGCGGGTTCAACTGCATCATCACGGCGGGGCACTCCGGGGGTGGCGCGGTCTGCCCCAATCATTCGCACACGGGGCGCCGGCGCCCCGAGCAAAACCGCCGCCCCGACCCCGTTTCCCAAACCCGACACGCCCCGGCCGGAACTCCCGACATGCCGCCCGACCCCGCGCGCTACCCCACCACCCCCGACGGCCGCTACTTCGTGGTGCGCGGGCGGCTGTGGCGAGCCACGAACCCCGGCCTCGACCCCGACACACGGGCGAAACTCGTCCGCGACTTGATGGACGCCCGGCGCGACGTTGCGAAGGCCAACCGCGCCGCCGACCCGGCTCTTTTGAGTGACGCGCGCCGGCGGGTCGATGCGGCCAAGGTCGGCCTCGGCGAGCGCGGGGCGGTGTGGTGGGAGGGCGACCCGACGGACTATAATCGGCATCTGGCGCGGACCACGCCTTATGCCGACTGGTTCGCCGCACTGAGCCTGCCGCCCGACCCGCCGAAGCCCCGCCGCAAGAAGACATGAACGCCGCCCCGCCCGCCGCCGTGAGCGCGACCGACTCGCCTACCTTGCGCTTCCTCGACCTGTTACTGCGCTCGCGCGAGGAGTCGGTGGTCGCCGACCTCGACTCGGCCGAGTTCGCCAACCTGGACCTGCGCGCCGAGGCGATCCGGCGCGACTTCGGCGAACCCGACTTCGCCTGGTGGGACAAGCCCGGCGGGCGGGTGCGGGTCACGCACGCCCAACTCCCCGGAGTGAGCCTGCGCAACGCCAACTTCGCCGGGGTGAGCCTGGAGCAAGCCAACTTCGCCGACGCCGACCTCGCCGACTGCAAGTTCGCCGGCGTGGTGCTCGGCAGCGCCGACCTCTCGAACGCGCTGTTGGAGGACGCCGACCTGAAGGGCGCGCACCTAAGGTTCGCCAAGCTCGAGAACGCCGCACTGGAAGGCTCGGACCTGCGCGGCGCGGACCTTTGGGGCGCCAAGTGCAAGGGCGCCGACATGGACAAGATCGACTTCCGCGAGGCCGAACTCGAAGAAGCCGACCTGCGCGACACCGACGCGCGCGACTGCGACTTCCACTGCGCGCGCCTGGGGCTGACCGACTTCCGCGACGCGGACCTGAGGCGCAGCGACTTCCGTGAGGCAATCCTACGCGGCACCAAGTTCGACGGCGCCGACCTGCGCCTGGCCAACCTCTCGCGCGCCGACCTCACCAGTTGCACCCTCAAGGGCGTCTGGCTGGCCGAGACTCAGCTCGACCACACCCGCTTCGACGCGGCGCAACTCGGCTGGGCCATCGGCGAGGAACTCGCGCTCGACTGGCACGGTGCGGCGAAGGGCTACCGCGTACTCGAGCGCAACTTCACCGAGGTCGGCGACCCCGAGGCGGCGAGCTGGGCCTACCGCAAGCGCCGGCAGATGGCCAAGCACCAGGAGGGCCGACTCGCCCGGCAACTGCTGCGCGCCCGCAAACCCCTCGCCGCGCTGCGCCCCGCGTACCACTGGGCGAGCGACTGGCTGGTGGAACTCGTCTGCGGCTACGGCGACAGCGTCAGCCGGGTGTTCGGCACGTACCTGGTGGTGTTCGCGGTCGGCGCCACGCTCTACGGCGCCACCGGCGCGGTCGAGCGCGAGCGCCCCAGTGATACTGGCGAGCCGGCTTGGGCGACCACCCGCGCCCCGAAAGACTTGGCCCTCTACAGCTTCAAGGCGATCGTCGCCCCCGGCGAAGCCCCCGCCGGGCTGCGCGCGGCGTCGGACAACGTGCAGTTGGCCACGCTGGGGCAGTCGGCGCTGGGGGTGTTCCTGCTGGGCCTGCTGGGGTTCGTGGCGGGGAACCGGATTCGGCGGTGATGGACAGGCCTATCCGTCGCTTATCTTAAGAAGCGCTGCATGCACACCCGCGACTCCATTGATGATCCCACCCTGCGTTAGCACGAACTGGTGAATTACAAACTCGTCGTGCTCGCGCAGCACCAAGTCGCTTGCCGCGACATCTACGGCCGAGTCGTGAGCGATGCGGACGGCCTCGTCGAGACTGTCGGCCGCGTCGAAGGGGTCTTCGGTAGATGCGGAGGTAATGCGATACGCGCTCCGAACCGTTGGCTACCCCTGAGTCCGTTGCACGGTGCGCCTTGGCGTTCTACCAGACTGGCCGCGTCAGCCGCCGGTGCCAATAGTCATTGCCGCAATCGCCTCGCCCGACAGCCCCAGCCAATACTCTGCGTCGCGTCGTAGGTTCTCCAACTGCTTGGCAAGCGCATCGTCCTCGCGCCGACCGGCCAAGATCGATCGCCGAGCCTTGACGATCCCTAGCGCGGCGTGGCGAACATCCTCCACCGCGCACGTAATGGCGTCGATACCCGTCCCGGCGTTGATGGCACCACGTAAGGCCAGCAATCGCTTGTCGAGTAACTCTCGCCTCTTGTACGGCTCGTAGTCACGGGGCACGAAAGACGGCACTCAGCTCTCCTTTTCCCGCTCTCCGCTCCGCGACTCGACACCCACGCTCGAACTCACGCCGGCCGCTGCGACAGGATCGCCTCGATCTGCGTCAGCAACTTCGGCAATTCCACCGGCTTGGTGTGGTAGTCCACGCACCCGGCCGCAATCGCCCGGTCGCGGTCGCCGGCCATGGCGTGGGCGGTTAGTGCGATCACGGGAATGTGCGCGGTAACTGGGTCGGCCTTCACCTGCTTGGTCGCCTCCCAGCCGTCCACCTCGGGCATGTTCATGTCCATGAGGATCAGGTCCGGCAGCTCAACTTTTGCGGCGGCGACGCCGAGCTTGCCGTCGAACGCCATCACCACCTGGAAGCCGCGGCGCTGCAGCCGGCGCGAGAGCGCGTCGCGGTTCTCCTCGTTGTCCTCGACGATCAGAATCTTCGGCATATCGGTCTCGGGAATCGGGTGTCGGCGGGTCGGGGTTAGACGGCGGCGGGCGGAGCCTGGGCGGCGGGGGTCTTCGGCTCGGGCGGCGTGTTAATCGCCCCCGCGAGCCTTCGGATTTCGGCCTGGAGTTCCTCCAGACTATACCCGCCCTTTTGCATCACCGCCTCGACCTGGCCGTTGAGGAGGTCGCGCTCCGGGTTGGTCAAGTCTTTGGAGGTCGTAATCACCACCGGCGTCTTCTGGCCGTTCTCGGTCTTGCGGAACTCGCTCAGGAACCCGAACCCGTCGAGTTCCGGCATGATGAGGTCCAGGATTACCAGAGCATAGGGCTTCAGGCCGGTTTTCTCCAGCGCGTCGCGGCCGTTGATCGCCTCGTCCACCGTGAATCCCGACCGGGCGAGGGCGCGCTTGACCGCGCTGCGGGTCGTGTCGTCGTCATCGACCACCAGAATCTGCGCGTCGGGCTTGCCCTCGCAGTACTTGCGGATGACATCGGTCAGGTCTTGGGCATCGACGGGCTTGGTGAGGTACTCCGCCGCCCCCAGACTGTACCCGAGGTCTTGGCCCGACGCCACGGTGAGCATAATTACCGGTACGTTCGCCGTGGCCGGGTCGCGCTTCAGCGCCCCCAGTACCGCCCAGCCGTCGAGCTTGGGCATAATCACGTCCAGGAAGATCGCGGCCGGCTTGAACGACTTCGCCAGCGCCAGGCCCGACTCGCCGTCCGCGGCCGCGACCGCCGCGATCCCCTCTTTGGCGAGTGCTTTGATGATGAAGTCGCGCGCCTCGGGGTTGTCGTCGATCACCAGGCACGCCCCGTCGCGCGCCACCCCGGCCTCGGTCATCGCCTGGTTCAGCACGCCCACGGTGGTCGGGATGTGGATCGTGAACGTCGTCCCCTGGCCGGCCACGCCGGTCACGGTAATGTCGCCGCCCATCATCTCCGCGAACTTCTTGCAGATCGTGAGGCCCAGTCCCGTGCCGCCGTACTTGCGCGTGGTGGACTCGTCCGCCTGGGTGAACGGCTGGAACAACTTCGCCAACTGCTCGTCGGTCATGCCGATGCCGGTGTCGCGGACGATGTAGGTCAGCACCTCGCGCCCCGCGAGTTG
>CAXTPM010000197.1:0-8494 GCA_964245865.1 uncultured Fimbriiglobus sp.
GTCAGGCAGGTCTTCGGGCAGCGCGTACCCGGCCCGCTGCATGTGGGCGACAAATGCCATCATCCGGCCCTCGTCGGCGCACCCGACGTGAACGACATCGTGGTGGCTGGCGTGGACCACCTGCAAGCCGTGATCGGGCACGATGTACAGGTCGTCGCCGGAGTATCCGCCGAACGCCAGCGAGGCGAACAGGGCGGTGAGCAGTTCGGCCCGCTCGTCGGTGGCGTAACGCACCGCACCCACCCACTCGTTCGGGACGCCGGCCGCTCGCAGGATCACGTCGTGAACCCTGTCCCCGTCGGTGCTCGCGTCCCGCGACTTCGGCCAAACCCCCTCACGCCGCCAGAGGTAAGCATGGCCCCAGGGGTCTAGCCCGTCCAGGACCGCACCGAGGTAACGCGGCCAACCCGCAGGGTCGGCGGGCCAGAGCCAGAACCGCGACGACTCGCGCGGCGGCAGCAGTCCGAGCGCGTGGGCGTCGAGGTAGCGTGGGTCGAACCCGACGCCCACGCCGCCCGCCTACGTCAGAAACTCGTCGGCTCGAACTGCTTGCATCGCCGAACCCCCGCCCGAAGTCTACAGCCCAACCGCAACTGCCGCCGCCCGCAGCATCCGCACCGCCGGCCCCGCCGCGAGCATCACTTCCCCGATGTCGCCCCGCACGGCCACCACCGGCGCCACGCCGAAGCCGCTGCCTGCAATGATTGCTTCGGTGAAGCCGCCGCGTGCCCCGGCCAACTCGCGCCAGTCGGCGCCGGCTTCGTCCCAGCCGAGTCCGAGTCCGGCGGCCACTTCGCGCAGCCACTCGACGGTGACGCTGGCGAGTACCCGCCCCGGCGGTGATGCGATGATAGTGTCGCCGTGCACCGCCAGCAGGCTGCCGACGGCGGCGTCGGCGTAGCCCTCCGGCGTGAGGAGTGCCGCGACCTCGCCGCGCGCGAGACTGATCCCCCGCCCCGCGAGGTGCCAGTGCAGGCGGCTGCGGTGCTTCACGGCAGCGGGCAGGTGCGGCGACCCAGGCATCGCGCCGGCCAGGATCACCGTCGCGCCGGGGTCGGATAACTTGGCGTAGCGCGCGGGGTCGAGCGGCGCGGTGTGCATCGCCAGCGTCGGCGGGCCGTCGCATTCCGCGCCGGTGAGGTACGCCAGCGGTCCCGGCGTGGCAATGCTAATGAGTGCCAATTCCGGCGACGGCGTGAGCGGGCGGTTGCGGACCAGCAGCGTCGAGGCGACCTCCGCTAGTTCGGCGTCGGTCGCCGCGAGGGGGATGCCGAGGGCGGCGCAGTCGCGGCGGAAGCGCGCGCGGTGGCGGTCGGCGAGGAACCACCCGCCGCGGGCGGTGCGCACGAAGTCGGTGACGGTGACGCCGCTCACCACCCCCGCGTCGGCGTATCCGAGCGCTAGGCCGGCCTCCGGTACGAACTGGCCGTTCAGGTAAGCCAATCGCGCGCTCATTCGGAGTAAACGACGGCCGGCTCGCCGCCGCTCGCGTCGGGTACGACCTCGCCGATGACGCTGGCGTCGGGGAGCAGTGCCCGCGCCGCCGCCACGTCGCCGGGCCGCACGACGACGACGAACCCGACGCCGCCGTTGAACACTCGGTCCATCTCGGCCTGCGCGACGTTGCCGGCGCGCCTGAGCCACTCGAAGACTGGCGGCGCCGGCCAACTGCCACGGCGCACGACCGCGCCGCAGCCGTTGGGCAGAATGCGCGCGAGGTTGTCGGGGACGCCGCCGCCGGTGACGTTGGCCAGCCCCGTCGGGCGCACCCCGGCCAAGAGGCGCTGGATGTCCCGCACGTAGAGCCGCGTGGGGGTGAGCAGCGCTTCGCCGATTGTGCCGCCGAGCTCGGGGACGACTTCGCCGTAGCCGCCGGGGCGGGCCTCGACGACGCGGCGGGCGAGGGTGTAGCCGTTCGAGTGCAGGCCGCTCGACGGCAGGCCGAGCAGCACGTCGCCGGGGCGAATGTGCGTGCCGTCGATCACCGCGTCGGCCTCGACCACGCCGGCGCAGAAGCCGGCGAGGTCGAAGTCGCCCGGCTGGTAGCTGTCGGGCAGGACGGCCGTCTCGCCGCCGGCCAGCGCGCAGCCGACTTCGGCGCACGCGGCCGAGATTCCCGACACGACGGCGAGCGTCAAGGCCGCGTCGTCTTTGGGTAGTGCGATGTAGTCCAGGAACACTAGCGGCTCGGCGCCGGTGCAAATTAGGTCGTTGGCCGACATCGCCACCAGGTCGATTCCGACGGTGTCGAACTTCCGTAGGGCTTGGGCGACCTTGAGCTTCGACCCCACGCCGTCGGTGCAGGTGACGAGCAGCGGGCGCGCGTACTTGCCGGCGGGGTTGAGGTCGAACAGCGAGGCGAAGCCGCCGGAGCCTTTGCCGGACTTGCGGCCCGGAAAGGCGGGGGGCCGGACGCGTGCGTCCCAGGTCCGCGCGAGCAGCGGCGCGATCCCGGCCATGGCGCCGGAGTAGGCGTCGAGGTCGAGGCCGCTCTTCTTGTAGGTCCAGCCGCCGGGTTCGGTGTCCATGTCTGCTATCGTAGCGGCGGCTTCGGCTTTTTCCCGCCCGCTCCACTCTCTTGAAGCGAATTGCGCTCTAGTGTTCGGCAGACCCGACTCCCACCGGGTCGGCTATCCCTGGGGGAGGGGTCCGGCCCCGCCATGAGTTCCGACGTGCAGACTCCCCCGCCGCACCCGTCGCCGCCCCCCGCGGAGTCGGGGCTGCTGCGCTACACCCCGCGCGCTGAGCCGCCGTCGGCCCGGACCCGACTGCGCGCCGAGGCGGCGGAACTCGCGCGCCTGGCCGAACTCGACTCGTTCGCGGTCCTGGACACCCCGCCCGAGCAGGGGTTCGACGACATCGCCTGCCTCGCGGCGCTGGTGTGCCAGACCCCGTCGGCCCAGGTGACGTTCGTGGACCACGCCCGGCAGTGGTTCAAGGCGCGGGTCGGGGGCGGCAGCGGGGGGGCGTGCGAGACCGGCCGGGAGATCGCGTTCTGCGACCAGACCATCCGCCAGTCCGAGTTGTTCGTCGTCCCCGACGCCCGGCTCGACGCGCGCTACGCGGCGAACCCGCTGGTGACGGGTCCGCCCCACATCCGCTTCTACGCCGGGGCGCCGCTGGTCACGCCGGGCGGGCACGCGCTGGGCAGCGTCTGCGTCACCGACACGGTGCCGCAGACGCTCACCCCGGCGCAGCGGAACGCCCTCGGGGCGCTCGCGCGGCAGGCGGTGGCCCTACTGCTGTTGCGCCGCCAGCACCTGTCGCTGGAGCAGTCGCGCGAGCAGACGCGCGCGGCCAAGCGCCTGTTCCGCAGTTTCATGGACAACAGCCCCACCGTGGCGTTCATCAAGGACGACGCGGGGCGGTACGTGTTCCTGAACGCGACGATGTGCCGCCGCTTCGGGATTGCGCCCGAGGAGTGGATCGGCAAGGGCGACGCCGACCTCTGGCCCGCCGACGCCGCGCGCCAGTTCCGCGAGGCCGACGCGGCTGTGATGGCCGGGGGCCGGCTCGTGGAACTCGTGGAAGTCACCCCCCACCCCGACGGGAGCGCGAGCGTCTGGCAGAGCTTCAAGTTCCCCATCACCGAACCCGACGGCCGGCGCTTCCTTGCGGGGGTGGCGCTGGACATCACCGAGCGGCGGGCCTACGAGCGCGAGCTGCTCGACGCCCAGACCAAGCTGCGCGAGGCCAACGCGCAGTTGCACGACCTGGCGCACACCGACGCCCTGACCGGCCTCGCCAACCGATTGGCCCTGGAGGCCCGGCTCGCGGCGGCGTTCGGCTCGTCGCGCCAGCACGGCCGGCCGCTCTCGGCGGTGATGATCGATGTCGATCACTTCAAGCAGTTCAACGACCGCTTCGGCCACCCGGCCGGGGACGGGGTGCTGCGCGAGGTCGCGCGCCTCCTCAGTCGGAGCGTGCGCGGCGGCGACACCGCCGGGCGCTACGGCGGCGAGGAGTTCCTGGTGGTGCTGCCCGAGGCCGACCGCGCGGGCGCCCGGAGCCTCGCGGAGCGCATCCGCCACGCCGTAGCGGCGACGAGTTGGCCGCTGCGCGCCATTACCGTGAGCGTGGGCACCGCGACACTCACCGCCGACGTGCCGGACTGGCCCGAACTCGTCAGCCGCGCCGACCAGGCACTGTACCGGGCGAAGCGCGAGGGGCGCGACCGGGTGGCGGAGTTCGGGGAGTGACGCGGGAAGCGCGGAGTGCGGAGTGCGGATCGCGGAATGACAGAACGTGCGACTGGGGCACGCCTCGCGCTCACATTCCGCGCTCAGCGCTCCTACAATGCCGCCATGCCGCTGCTCGACCACTTCGCCCCGCCGCTGAGTCGCACGCACCCCTGGCGCGCCTTCCACGGCGCGTGGTCGGCGGCGACGGCGCGGCTCTTGAACGCCGGGGTGCTGCCGGCGGGCTACTACGCGGTGCCGTTCCTAGATCGCGACGGACCCGTGGAGATCGACGTGGCGGCGCTGCGCCGGACGGCCCCGGAGTCGGGCGGGGTACTGACGTGGGCGCCGGCCGCTCCGGCGCTCGTAGTGGCGGTCGATTGGCCGGAGGTCGATGAGGTCACGGTCGAGGTCTATTCCGACGAGGGCGACCCGCACTTAGCCGCCGCGATCGAGTTCGTCAGCCCGCGCAACAAGGACCGGCCGCAGGCCCGCGCGGCGTTCGGAGCGAAGTGCGCCGGCTACTTGGGCAGGGGCTGTGGCCTTGTGGTGGTCGATGCGGTGACGACCCGTCGGGCGGATTTGCATGCCGAACTGCTGGCAGCGCTCAGCGCTGAACCGGCGGGGATTTCACCGGGGGAGTTGAGCGCGACGGCCTATCTGGCCGGAACGGGGCAACTGTTGGCGTGGCCCGCGGCGCTCGAGCTCGGCGCGCCGCTGCCGACCTTGCCGCTGTGGCTGGGTGCCGACTTGGCGGTGCCGCTCGACCTCGATGCGAGTTACGCGGCGGCGCGGGCCGACTTACGCCTCGGCTAGTGCCCCCCCACCGCCCCGGCCTCGCCCTCGGGGCTGCCGGCCATCACGTGCGGCCCCGGCTCGCCGGGGGCGGTCCAGCGCAGCACGGGTTCCTTGGCGGCGCGCACTTCGTCGGGGCGGCTGATGATGTGCGTGTGCGGCGCAGTGCGCAACAGCTCCGGGTCTTCGTTGCGGATGGCAATGAGGGCGTCGGCGTAGGCGTCGAGGGTTTCCTTGCCCTCGGTCTCGGTCGGCTCCATCATCAGGGCTTCGGACACGACCATCGGGAAGTACACCGTCGGGGCGTGGAAGCCGTAGTCCAGCAGGCGCTTGCAGATGTCCATCGCGCGGACCTTCTTCTCCTTCACCAGATTCCGCGCGCTGGCCACGAACTCGTGCATGCAGCGGTCGCCGTGCGGAACGTCGTAGTAGCCCTTCAGGCGCGCCAGCAAATAGTTCGCGTTCAGCACCGCGTGCTCGCTCATCTCCTTCAGACCCTCGGCGCCGAGGGTGCGGATGTAGCAGTAGCCGCGGAACAGAATGCCGATGGTGCCGAAGAAGCTGCGCACCCGGCCGATACTCTTCGGCATGTCGTATTCGAGCTTGTAGCGGTCGCCGACTTTGACCACCACCGGCGCGGGCAGGTACGGCGCAAGGAAGTCGCGCACGGCAATCGGGCCGCTTCCAGGACCGCCGCCGCCGTGAGGGCCGGTGAAGGTTTTATGCACGTTGTAGTGCTGCATGTCGGCGCCGAAATCGCCGGGACGCGTCTGGCCGACGATGGCGTTCATGTTCGCGCCGTCGAGGTACACCAATGCGCCCTTAGCGTGCAGCTTCTCGGTGATCGTCTGGATCCGCGTCTCGAACAACCCCAGCGTGTTCGGATTGGTAATCATAAACACGGCCACGTCGTCGGTGAGTTTCTTATCCAGGTCGGCCAAGTCCACGAGGCCGTCGGGGCCGCTCTTGACCGTCACCGCGTCGAAGCCGGCGAGGGCAGCGGACGCCGGGTTGGTGCCGTGGGCGCTGTCGGGGACGAGCACCTTGGTGCGGTGCGTCTCGCCCTTGTCGCGGAAGTACGCCGCCGCCACAAACAACGCGGTGAGTTCACCTTGCGCCCCGGCGGCGGGCTGGAGCGACACGGCCGGTAGCCCCGCAATCTCGGCCAGGTAGTACTGCATCCCGTACAGCAGTTCGAGCATCCCCTGGATCGTGTCGTCGTCTTGCAGCGGGTGCAGGTTCGCAAACCCCGGCAGCCCCCCGAGTCGCTCGTGACGCTTGGGATTGTATTTCATCGTGCACGACCCCAGGGGGTAGAAGTTCGTGTCGATGCACATGTTGCGCGTGGACAGGTTGGTGAAGTGCCGGATGAGGTCGATCTCGCCCAACTCGGGGAGCGGCGGCGCACTCTCCGCGAGGTGCCCAGCCGGCAGCAGGGTGTCGAGCGCGCCGGCATCCGGCACGTCGCACGGCGGCAGGCGGTGGCAGCGGCGCCCAGTTTTTGAGAGAGCGAAGCTGAGGTCGGTCGATTGCGTGTTGTTCATGGGTTGGTGGCGTTCGTAGTTGGTTGGGCCGGAATCGGTGCGGGCGGGTCGAGGCTTGGGCCGGTAATCAATAGGTAGTCGAGGGAGTCCGACCGATCGTCTCGTTGCACGACGTAAATGACACGGCCCGACGACGACATCAGGATCAAGTCCCGTGCGATGACCGGATTCCGCCGGCCGTCCGCAACGTTGATTGTGAACGGGCGGAACGGAACGGCGGTAATCTGGAGGCGGAGTTCGGCGGCGGACATTACCCACTCCTCGTAGTGCCCATGGACTATTCTACCTGCCGCCCCGCCGAATGGCGAGTGTTGGGCCACCCGCCCGGACCCTGTCGCCTGCAACAGAGTTAGTGCGGCGGGCCTTCGGGCAGGGGGTACGTGCGCGGCTGGAGCCGGTGCAGGAAGTCGCCGACGCTGTCGGCGTAGCGCACCAGCGCGTTGTCGGGGTCGGTACCTTCTTCGACGAGGTGTTCGCGGAACAGCCACACCGTGCCCCGGAGGCGCGGGGCGGTGCTCACGAGGAACTCGACGCTGCGGTCGTCGTCGGCGAGGTACAAGAAGTGCGTCGGCAGGTCGTAGTCGCCGAGCCTTTCCCGCAAGTCGTAGGCGCGGTTGATCGTGTCGCCGTCGAGGTAGCCGGGGTCGTGGTCGGGGTCGTCGTTGCTGGCGAACTGGCGGATGAATGTGGCCTCGTGGAACTCCGTCTCGGGCAGCAGGAACGGCCCAGCGCGGAGGCTATTGGGGTTGCAGTTCAGCAGCACCGCACGCAACTGCGGCGGCAACTTCACGTCCAACTCGCCCTCTATGGCCTTCAGGATCGCCGGCGTCACTGGCCGGCCGATGTCGGACTTTATCAGTTGCGCGCACAGCACCCCCAAGGGTGGCCGGCTGACGCGCGCCACCCACAGCGGGGCAAGACTGCGTGCCGCCGCGCGGGCGGTGGCAAAGTCGCCGCCACGAATCGCCTCGACTTCGAGGCGCAGGTACGGCCCGCGCGGGTCGCCCCGCTCCTCCAGCCAGTCGGCGTAGACCAGCCGGGGCAGCACGTCGTCCGGCGCGGCCAAGACCGCCCGGAGGAACGCATCGTTCTCGCGCCTGCTCACGCCGACGCCCCCCGCGCAGTCAGCACTCCCGCCGCCCACGCCGCCTGGGCCTCGTCCAGCGTCGGGTCGCACGGCCGCGTGTAGTCTACCCGGCGACTGTAGAGCGCCGCGTCGTAGGTCCGGGCGAACGCCGGCTGCAACTCCAGCGTCACGTCCGGCACGCCGGGGGTGAGCGGCACCGGTACGGCGGGGAGCGGCTGAGCGAGGCGGATCGGCGCGACGTGGTGCTTGCCGGGGCGGTCGGCGCGCGTCAGGCACGCGTGATAGTCGAACGGCCCGGCGGCGCGGCGCATCGCCCCGAGCGGCACGAGTGTCGCGTGCGGGCCGCGCCGCAGCAGGTCGATTTCGAGCAAATGCACCCCGGCGGCGCGCAGTTGCCGCTGCTTCAGCGCGTACTGGCCGCGCGCCTCGCCGAACTTGTTCGCCAGGCTCAGCAGTTCGATGCTCGCCACCAGCCGCCCGCCCTCGCCGTACACCTCGACGACGCTCTCGCGGCACTCCTCGGCGTCGAGTTCGGACTCGACTTCAACGAGAGAAACATCGGCGGGGGCTTCAAGCACGGCCGTGCCACCACCGCCCCTTGCGATACGGCCCGGCCCGAGAGTGACTTGCACGTCGGGCACCACTTGCGTGCCGGCCGGCTCGACCCAGACGCGGCCGGCGAGTGAGGAGTAGAACGGCGCGGGGAGGCGGGCGTTCAATTCTTCACGAACGTAAACAAGGAACCCGTCGTGGAAGTCGGGAAACAGCGCCCGACTTTCCAGCCACGGGTCCATCCCCGGAAACGGACTCGGCATCGCCCCACCTCCCCACGTGGCCACGGTCGCCCGCCATCTTACCAGCGACCGGCGGCGAGTCGTAGCGCGGTTTAG
>CAXTPM010000198.1:0-5086 GCA_964245865.1 uncultured Fimbriiglobus sp.
CCCAACTGCCACTCGACGTACTCTGCGGGCGGGTTCCCGACGCCGATGACGTGCTCAGCAGCGAACGGCACTTCGGCACCGAAGCAAAGGTAAACACGCTCCGACGGCTTCAGGCACGCCGGCTGGTTGTCGAGAATGCCGATGTATGCCGCCCCGACGACTTCGGCCACGATCACCCACATCCGCTCGACCTGAACCTCGACCGAACCATCTTCGGCTTCGCCCTCAATCCCGAACATCAACTTCGCCGCGTGCCCGCGCCGCAAAGTGCGTCGCACGTCCGCTGATGGAATCTCGAACGTGTCCGGGTGGTCCCGGTGCGCCTCTTCGCCCGAGTAGAGTTGCCAGTAGTCGCGGTCGAACTCGGCGAAGCGCATGAGGTGGCCTCAACAAGTGTGATTGGCCGACCGAACCCGGCTCAGCCCCGCCGGCAGCAGCGGCCCGGCGTACACCAGCCCGGTGTAGAGTTGCACCAGGTCCGCCCCGGCCGCGCGCATCGCCGCATACGTGGCCGCGTTGCGCACGCCGCCGCAGCCCACGACTAACGCCGCATCGCCCAGCCGCCGGCGCACGGCCTCGACTGATTTCAGCGCCAGCGCGTGCAGCGGCGGGCCGCTCAGCCCGCCGGTCTCGTAGCCCGCGCGACCGGCGGTGGAGAGCGTGTTCGTGGCGATCACCCCGCCCGCGCCGGCCTCGGTTACGGCGTCGAGCACCGCGTGCAGGTCGTCGCCGACTAGCTCCGGCGCGAGCTTCACCAGCACCGGCAGTCCGGGGGCCGCGGCCCGCACCGCGCGCACGATCCGCCCCGTATCGGCGGCAGTTTGCAGGGCGCGCAGGCCCGGCGTGTTGGGGCTGCTGACGTTCACCGTGAGGAAGTCGGCCGCGCCGGCCACCAGGCGCGCCGCCTCGGCGAAGTCGTCGGCCGCGAGTTCCGGCGGCGTGTCCTTGAGTTTGCCGACGCTCACCCCCACGGGGCACGGCGGGCGCCGCCCACGCCGGCGCTGGTCCTCCAGTGCGGCGGCGAGGGCGGCGGCGCCGTTGTTGTTGAACCCCAGCCGGTTCACCAGGGCTTCCTCGGCGACGCGGCGGAACATCCTCGGCTTCGGGTTGCCCTCTTGGCCGCGCGGGGTGACGGTGCCGAGTTCCAAGAAGCCGAAGCCGAACGCCCACCACGCCAGCGGCGCCACCGCGTCCTTGTCCATGCCGCCGGCCAGTCCGACGCGGTTGGGGAACGTGAGGCCGAGTGCCGTCACGGGGCGATCCGCCGGGCGGGCGAGCTTGCGCACCGCCGACGCCAACGTCGGGGATTTCGCCAGGAGGGCCGCGCCGGTGAGGGCGAGGTGGTGCGCCCGCTCGGGGTCGAGGCGGAACAACAGCGGCTTGGCGAGGGCGCGGTACACGGTCTAGCCCTAGGGCAAATGCGGGCGGCGGCACCGGGAGTGCCTAGACTCAAGTCTAGTCAACCCGACTCGCTCCGCCCGCTGGGGATTCCGTTGCTCCGACCGCCCGATCTTGTTGCCCACGCCGACCCCGTCGGCCCGGTCCCCGGCCGGCACCTCGACGCGCCCGAGCCATCGCCTGAGTCCCTCCCCGGCGATGTGACGGCCACTCGCCCGCCGCTGAGCTGGCGCCAGGTCTTGAAGGAGCGCACCTTCCGCAGCCTCATGAGCCGCGACTACCGATTGTACTTCACCGGCCAGGTCATCTCGCTGACCGGCACTTGGATGCAGTCCACCGCGGTGATGTGGCTGAGCTACGAGCAGACGCAAGACCCGCTGTGGCCCCCGCTGATGCTGATGGCCCAGATCGGCCCCAGCCTGCTGCTGGGCACCTGGGGCGGCGTGCTGGCCGACCGATTCCCCAAGCGGCGCGTGATTATTGCGACGCAGTTGGCGTTCATGCTCAACGCCCTGATCCTCACCGCGTTCGTCGCCAGCAACCACGTCGGGCCGTATCTCCTGCTGGCGCTGCAACTGACCAACGGCGCGATCCAGGGGTTCGACCTGCCGGCGCGCCTGGCGTATGTGCCGACGCTGGTGCCGCGGAGCGACTTGCGGAACGCGGTGGCGCTGAACTCGATGATCTTCAACGCCGCCCGCGCCGTCGGCCCGGCCGTGGCCGGCGCGCTGTTCCTGCTCGCCGACGGGTTCGTGCGCGCCGGGTACGCGAGTGCCGAGTCGAGCACGAACCTCGGCGCGGCGTGGTGCACGACGCTGAACGGCCTGAGCTACATCGTCGTGATCCTGGCGCTGCGAAGTCTCAGCGACCCTGGGAACCCCGACCCCGCGCGCCACGGCGACGATGTTGGTCCCCTGGCGGGGTTCCGCGCGGTGCTGGCCGACCGCAAACTCGGCTTCTACCTCGCGGTGGCCGGGGGGGTGAGCGTGTTCGCCTGGCCGGCCCTGACGCTGTTCCCGACCTACACGCGCGTCGCACTCCAACAAGCGGTGGGCGAGTACAGCCTGCTCGTGAGTTGCCTCGGCGCCGGGGCGCTGGTCGCCGCGCTGGGCAACGCCACGTTCGGCTCGGAGGCCCGGCAGCGCGCGTTCCTCGCCGGCGGCGCGCTCGCGGCCGTCGTCGCCCTCGCCGGATTGGCCGTCGCCGCCCAACCGTACCAGGCCGGCCTCGGCGCCGCGCTGTTGGGCGCGGGGCTAGTGCTGCAACTCTCGACCGCGCAATCCGCGCTGCAACTGCGCGTGCCCGACCACGCGCGCGGCCGGGTGATGGCCCTCTGGCCGATGATGCTCTCCGCGTCCACGCTCGTGGGCCAACTCGCGGCCGGGACCGCCTCGCGCGCCTTCGACGTGCGCAACGTGCTGTGGGCGATGAGCGCGGGCACGGCACTCGCGGCACTGGTGTCGTGGCGGCGCGGCGGGGAGAAGGCTTAGGGCGAAAGCTCGGTGACGAACGTCGCCGGGGCAGTCCGACGCGCCGCCGTCCGCTGCGGCGCCGGGTTGGCGCACCTTCGCTACCGGAACGCCTCCACCGGCATCGACCCGACTGCGGCCGCGACCCGCCCGGACTCCGGGACGCAGTAGGTCAGGATGAACCGGTCAGCCTCCGGCGCGAGGCACGCCATCCAGGTCACTCCGGCAGCCGCCAAGTCCGGCACCGCGGCTAAATGTTCGACCATCCGATTGGCTACCTCCGGCACCTCCGACTCTAAGTGCGAGTAGACCCGCGCCGTGCAGTCCGGGGCCGGTTGCCGGCAGTGGGCGGCGTGCACCGACAGGCGGACGCCGTTCGGTAGCACCGACTCTTCGTTCCGCTCCGGCTTGGGGTGCGGGCACTGGTCGCAGCAGGCGCGGGCGGCCGCGCGGGCCATCTGCTCGTTCATCTCACGCACGTCGGCCATCGCCGCCTCGCGCAACCGAGTTGCCCGCGCGAGCCGCTCCGCTTTATCCATCCCGAAGCCCCCCTCACCGGATGACCAGGCTCAGGCAGTCCGCCAGGAATTGCAACACCCATTGGAGAACTGCGTGCTGGCATCGTCTCCTCTGCGGCTCGGGGGCCGCAACGACGAACCACCTGATGGCGAGCGCAGACCCGGCGACGTTCGTCGCCAGGATTTCATTTCCCGCCCCCTACTCGCCCAGTGCCCGCGCCAAATCGCCCCGCAGGTCCGCCACATCCTCCACGCCGACGCTCAGCCGAATGAGTCCGTCATCGACCCCGCGCGCCTCGCGCACGGCCTTCGGAATGCTGGCGTGCGTCATCGTCGCGGGGTGGTTGACCAAACTCTCGACGCCGCCCAAACTCTCGGCGAGGCTGAACAACTCGGTGCGCGTCAGGAAGCGCTTCGCGGCCTCGGCGCCGCCGTGCAACTGGAGCGAGATCATGCCGCCGAAGCCGCGCATCTGCCGCGCCGCGACCTCGTGGTTCGCGTGGCCGGGCAGGCCGGGGTAGTAGACGCGCGCCACCGCCGGGTGGGCGGCGAGCCAGCCGGCCAGCTCGGCGCCCGAGGCGCTGTGCCGCTCCATGCGCAGGGCGAGGGTCTTGATGCCGCGCAGCGTCAGGTAGCAGTCGAACGGCCCCGGCACCGCGCCGGCGGCGTTCTGAAAGAACTTCACCGGGCCGAGCACTTCCTTGCCGCCGACGACCGCGCCGCCGATCACGTCGGAGTGCCCGCCGATGTACTTCGTGGTGCTGTGCACAACGATGTCCGCGCCCAGGGCCATCGGCTGCTGGATGTACGGCGAGGCGAAGGTGTTATCGACTACCAAAAGCGCACCGGCCTCGTGGGCGAGCTTGGCCAGGGCTTCGATGTCGAGGATTTGCAGCAGCGGGTTCGTCGGCGTCTCGATCCAGACCATGCGCGTCTTGGGCGAAATCAGCGGCCGGAAGCCCCCGATGCTGGCGGCGTCGGTGTAGCGGGCGGTAACGCCCCACGGCTTGAACACGCGCTCGAGTAGGCGGAACGTGCCGCCGTAGAGGTCCGCCGCCGCGACCACCTCGTCGCCCGGTTTGAGCAAGGCTTGCAGCACCGCCGTGGTGGCCGCGAGGCCCGAGGCGAACGCGAGGCCGACTTCGCCGCCTTCAAGGCTCGCCAGGCACGTCTCGAGCGCGGCGCGCGTCGGGTTGCCGCTGCGGGCGTACTCGTAGCCCTTGTGCTCGCCGGGCGCGGCTTGCGTGAACGTCGAACTCACCGAGATCGGGATGACCGTGGCGCCCGAAGTCGGGTCCGGCGGCTGCCCGGCGTGGATCGCGCGCGTGCTGAAGCCGTGCTTGGTGTGGTCGCTCGTGTCACTCACGCGGTGGCTCCGACGGTTTCGCGCGACTTGGTCCAGTAGTCGATGAGGTCGATGCGGGTGACGATGCCGACCGGCTCGCCCTCACTCGTTGCGAGTACGCCGGTGTTGCCGGAGAGCAGCAGGCGGTAGGCCTCGTCAAGGTGCGTGCGCACGTCGAGCTGCGGTAGTGGCCGCGCCATGATCTCGCCCACCTTGACGGTATCGAGGTCGTGGTGGTCGTACAGCGCCCGCGCCACGGTCACTTCCTGCACGCTGCCGACCACCTTCGCGTCGTCCACCACCGGCAGTTGCGAGATGCCCGCGCTTTGGAGCATCTCGACCGCGTGCGCCAGGAG
>CAXTPM010000198.1:5096-6335 GCA_964245865.1 uncultured Fimbriiglobus sp.
CGCAGCGTCTCGATGAACGACCACTCGCCGTTCACGGACGCGTGCAGCTGCTCGGGGGGCAGCCTCCGCGCGTGCGCCACGGTCTCGTCGGGATCGATGGTAAAGAGCGGCCGCTCGCCGCGCTTGTGCAACAAGTCGCCGACGGTGTGCGCCACCACCGGCACCCACTCCAGCTTGTTGGCGGCGAGCCAGGAATCCGAGTACATCTTCGACATGTAGTTGCGGCCCGTGTCGGGGCAAATCACCACCATCAGGTGCTCGGCACTTAGCCGCCGGGCGTAGCGCAACCCCGCGGCGACGGCGGTGCCGCACGAGCCGCCGATGAGGATGCCCTCGCGCCGGGCCACCTCGCGCGCCACGTGGAAGCTCTCGGCGTCGCCGACGCGCACCCAGTCGTCCACCAGTTGGCTGTTGAAGGTCTTGGGCACGAAGTCCTCGCCGATCCCCTCGACTTTCCACGGCTTCGGCGAGTCGCCCGAGAGGATCGAACCCTCGGGGTCGGCGCCGATGATCTTGATCTCGGGGTTGCGCTCTTTCAGGTACTTGCCCACCCCGGAGATGCTGCCGCCGGTGCCGACGCCGGCCACCAGGTGGGTGATGCGGCCGTCGGTCTGCTCGAAGATTTCCGGGCCGGTGGTGCGGTAGTGCACCTCGGGGTTGGCGAGGTTGGAGAACTGCCCCGGCCTCCAGGCGCCGGGGATTTCGCGCGCCAATCGGTCGGCCACGCCGTTGTAGCTATCTGGCGAGTCGGGCGGCACGTTGGTGGCGGTGATGACGACCTCCGCGCCGTAGGCGCGCAGCAGGCTAATTTTCTCGCTCGACATCTTGTCGGGCAGCACGAACACGCTGCGGTAGCCCTTCACGGCCGCGGCCATCGCCAGCCCCACGCCCGTGTTCCCGGCGGTCGCCTCGATGATGGTGCCGCCGGGGCGGAGGCGCCCCGAGCGTTCGGCGTCGGCGATCATCGCCACCGCCACGCGGTCTTTCGTACTCCCGCCGGGGTTCTGCGCCTCGACTTTGGCGGCGACGGTGCAGGTCAGCCCCTCGGTGACGCGCCGGAGTTTCACCAGCGGGGTGTGGCCGACGGACTGTAAAATCGACTCGTGCATGGGGGAATCCTCGCCGGCAAACTCGACGCGCCTCCCCCATGCTATCGCCTCAGCCTAGTGCTCCGCTAGACCGAAGCCGCCAGCGGCCGCCCGGCGAGTTGCCGCAGGAGAGCCAGGGCCACCGGCGACT
>CAXTPM010000198.1:6345-8439 GCA_964245865.1 uncultured Fimbriiglobus sp.
GAGGGCTAGGGTGGGGGGTGAGTCGCCAAGTAGGAGATGGCTCGAAGCAGGGTAGAGCTTCCTGTTCTTGGCCAGTTTCCCCCCACCCTAGCCCTCCCCCCTTGAGGGGGAGGGGACAGGAATCAGGCGGTAGCCGCCAGGGGCCGGCCGGCGAGTTGCCGCAGCAGCGCGAGTGCCACCGGCGACTCGACGTAGCCGGCCCACGCCACGCGCGCCGGGTCGGCGTCGTGCCAGCCGGTGATCGGGTGGCAGCCGAGCCACAAATCGCCGTCGCGCGGAGTCGAATCGTCGTCGCCGACACTCAAGCCGAGCCGCGCGGCCAGGCGGTCGAGGGCCGCCCCCGCGTCGGCCCAGTCGGACGGGCGGAACACGAGTCGGGTGAGGTCGAAGTCGGAGCCTTGCCAGTTGAGCTTCGCCATGAGAGTGCCAGCCTTGTGTGAGTGTGGTGTGATGCGCGGGGTGTTAACGGCGGTTCCGGTCAGCGGCAACACATTCGACAACACCCCGACCCGCACGCGGTCACGACGCCCACCCCGGCGACTCCCCGACTTCGGTACAAGTTGACGGCCATCGCGTGGCGCTCCTGGGTCGAACCGCCTCGACTGGGCGATTCATCACCAGTATGATCGGCTTGATAAACAATGTCAAGCCCCACCGACCGGCCACTGGCGATTTTTCCGCCCGCCGTAAGCTGAACCCCACCCCCGCACGCCCCGGAACCCCGACGATGCCGACCGACTTGCCGACCCCCGCGCTGGAACCGCAGGCCGCGACCGAGGCCGAACTGCTCGCGCAGTTCGTCGCCGGCATCCGCGCCGCCCACCCCGACCTGGCCGCGAAGGTCGAGGCGCTGGCGGTCACGCACGCCGAGCCGCCGGCCGACACCCAGAAGCGGCAGTTCGTGCTGCGCGTGATCCAACCCGGCCTCGCGGGCCTGATGGACGGCTCGGTCTCGACCCTCGCCCCGCTGTTCGCCGCCGCGTTCGCCACCAAAGACAGCCTCGACACCTTCCTGGTCGGCCTCGCCGCGAGCCTCGGCGCCGGGATCAGCATGGGCTTCGCCGAAGCCTTGTCCGACGACGGCACCCTCACCGGCCGGGGCAGCCCGCTGTCGCGCGGCGTCGTGTGCGGCCTGATGACCACCGTCGGCGGACTGGGGCACACGCTGCCGTACCTGATCCCCGACTACCGCGTGGCCACGGGGCTGGCCATCGTGGTGGTGCTCATCGAGCTAGTCGTCATCGCGTGGGTACGGCACCGGATGATGGGGACCGACTGGGCGCGGGCACTGCTTCAAGTGGTGCTGGGGGGGATTCTGGTGTTCCTCACCGGCGTGATTATTGGGCGGGCGGGGGTGCGGGAGTAGGGAGTTGCGGGGGGCGGCTGGGGGTGGTACGATGCGGCGATGGGCAACCACCTCAAGGGCTGCGGCTGCCAGTATTGCCGCAGCGGCATGCACACCAAGCGTGGCGGCAAGTACATGCAAAGGATCATCCGCAGCGTCCGGCAGGCCACCAAGCGGGCGCTGCGGCGGGGCGAAGAGCCGCCGCCGGTACGGTCGATTGGGTACACGGACTGAGGTGCTTCGGGATGAAGGACTAGCGACGATGCCGGGAACTCAGGGCGTTGCCCTGGGCTGACCACCGGCACCTCTACACGGTGCGAAAGTCACCCCCGGCTTGCCTTCCGGCCTGAAGGGCCGGCGGTGGTCAGCCCAGGGTGAAGCCCTGGGTCTGGGCGTCTGGTTCACTCCCGGCGAGGCCGAGTATGAGAATCTCTGCGGCGTGGCGAATCACTGCGGGTCTCGCAGTCGTGGCCCTGGTCCTGTCGGCGGTCTTCACGATCCACGGCGTTGCGACCGGCCTCGGCGTGCCGTACCCAGACCCGACGCCCCAACAAGCTGCCTTCGTGCGCTACCACTGGGGCATAAGTAACGTCTTGTTCTTCACAACGGGCGTGGGCTGGCTTTTGGCAGGCAGCGCCGCGGTGTGGGCGGGTCTCCAGTCGCGCTGGAATCAATCCACCTAGCCCGGCCCCGATGCCCCGTCCAACTCGGCCACCGCCGCGCCGTCCAATTCTAGCCCCGCCGACGCC
>CAXTPM010000199.1:0-8435 GCA_964245865.1 uncultured Fimbriiglobus sp.
CCCCTGCCCCGCGATGTCGTAGGCGGTGCCGTGGGCCACGCTCGTGCGCACGATGGGCAGTCCGGCCGTGACGTTCACCGCGCGCCGCCCGCCCAACAGTTTCATCGGGATGTGCCCCTGGTCGTGGTACATCACCACGATGCCGTCGAACTTCTCGCGCATGTGCGGCAGGAAAATCGCGTCCGCCGCGAAGGGGCCGACGGCGAAGATGCCCTCGGCGTTCGCGGCCTCCACCGCCGGGCAGATGGCCGTCTTCTCCTCGGCGCCGAAGAGTCCCCCGTCGCTGGCGTGGGGGTTCAGCGCCGCCACCCCGATGCGCGCCGGCCAGCCGGTGAGGCGCGGCATCAGCTCGTTCAGGAGGCGAATCTTTGCCAGCACGCCCTCGGTCGTCACCAGCGCGGCCACCTCGCTCAAGCCCAGGTGCAGCGTCACGTGGGCCACCGCCAGGGGCAGCTCGGCGTCGTAGAGCAGCATCGCGTGGGACTTCGCGCCGGTGCGCTCCGCGAGAATCTCGGTGTGCCCAGGGTGCGGCACCCCGGCGGCGCGCAAGCCCTCTTTGTGCAAGGGCGCGGTGACGATGCCGCCGGTCAGGTGGCCGCGCCCCCCGCCTCGGCCGACACCGCGCCGGGCCTGACCCCCGCGAGGTTCCGTTCGGTGGCCTGCAAGACGGGGAGCGTCCCCTCGTCGGGCGCCGCCTCGCCCACACTTCCGACGGCCACCACGCGCAAGTTCGGCTGCCAGAGCGCCGCCGCGTCGCGCACCACCGCCTCGTCGCCGAGTACCACCGGCCGCGACGCCGGGAACAGGCTCGGCCAGGCCTTGACGACGATCTCCGGGCCTATCCCAGCCACGTCGCCCAGGGTAATCAAGAGCGTCGGGTGCCTCACGGCGAGTCTCCACCAAGTTGGGCGGGGCGCAACACCAGTCGCAGCACCTGCGGCCGGCAGTTCAACCGCAGCGGCTCCTTGCCACTCAACCCCCGCCCGACCACCAGCACGCTCTTGCCGCGGGCGAACACGCCGCAGTCGAACCGCCGGCCGTACACGCTCGGCACGAAGATCGAGCCGAAGAACGGCAGCCGCACCTGCCCGCCATGCACGTGCCCGGCGAGGGTGAGTTGCGCCCCGCCGCGCGCCGCCAGCGGGAACGCATCCGGCGAGTGGGCCAGTACCCACACCGGCCCCGCCGACTCCGGGAGGGCGCGCGGCGCGGGGAACCACGGCCCCTCGTGCCCCACCAGCGTGAGCGGCACGCCGCGCAGTTCAACCGTCGCCGGGGCGTCACTGAGTACAGTGTAGCCGGCCGCGCGCAGTTCGGCCCGCACCGAACCGGCCCCCACGTAACCGTCGTGGTTGCCGACCACCGCGAACTTCCCGGCCGTGCCCCGCAGCGGCGCGAGCAAGGGGCCGATCCACGCCAAGTGCGACTTGCGGTCGAGATAATCGCCCGCGAGCAGCACCAAGTCCGGGGGCGCCTCGGACGCCAGCCGGCCCAGCACCACGTCGAAGTACGCCCGCGCCGGCGTGCCGTGGAAGTGCAAATCCGATAACAGCAGCACCTCGACGCCGTCCCACTCCGGCGGCAAGTCCGCGAGGCGCACTTCCAGGCGCGTGAACTCGACCTGCAACAGTTGGTTGCCCGGCACGCGCGCCAGCACCGACCAGACGCCGCGCTCCGGGCCACGCGTGCCGAGCGCGGCTTCGCCCAACTCGGGCCGCAGATCGACCACTTCGCCCGACACCGCTCCCAGCGCCCACGGCTTTGGCGTCAGGTAGCGCGCGAGGCTAATAGCCGGCACCCACACGCCGCCAACGAACCACAAGCCCGCCCACCACGCCCAGAACCCCGGCGAACTCGCCGAAGTCGGCAGGCCCACCACATAAGCCAACGGCGGGAACGCGAACACCATCGCGGCCGTGGCGAGGCGGTAGTTCTTGAGCAGCGGCTTCGGCAGGTTGAGGCCGTACAGCCGGTTCAAGACGGCGGTGAGGGCCGCCGCGTGGCCGACCCAGGCGACCCCGCCCGCGCCGAGCCAGAGGGGCCAGTCGCTCACGGCCGCGCCCCGGCCAGACTCGGCGCGGGCGCGAACGCCTTCAGAACTTGGTCCTGCCGGAACGGCTTGAACAAGACGTGCTGCATGCCGTCGGCGCGGGCTTTCACGATACTGTGCGCCGAGTCGTAGCCGAAGCCGGTGGTCATCGCCACCGCCGCGCCGGGGTTGGCGTCGCGCAGGCGCCGGTAGGTGTCGTAGCCGCCCAGGTCCGGCGGCTTGATGTCCTGGAGGATGCCGTCGAACTGCTGCGTGCGCGCCAGGGCGATCGCCTCGGTGGCCGTGCCGCACGACTCGACCGCCGCGCCGAGTTGGTGCAAAATCAAATGGGCCGAGCGCCGCAGCCGCTCGTCGGCCTCGAGCACCAAAATGTGCTTGCCCGACAGCGGCGGCTCGGCGGCTCCCGGCGTGCTCAGGTCGCGCCCCACCTTGCGGATGCTCTCCTTCACCAGGCGCGCCCCGTCGAGCACCCGCCGCAGTAGCCTCGCCTCCTCGGACGACTCCCCGGCCGCGGCGAGCAGCACCGCCGCGCTGGTGAGCACGTCGTCCAAGGGGAGGGCCACCTCGCGGTTCACCAAGTCGAGCGACTGGGCGGCGGTGCACATCTGCTGGGCACTGAGTAGATCGAGCGTGTGCAGCGCGGTGGCGATCTCCTTGCTAAATAGCTCGGTGAACTGCAGGTCGTCGGCGCCGAACCCTTGCAGGCGGGGCGACTCGACGTTCAGCGTGCCGATCACCTCGTCGTGGTACTTCAGGGGCACGGTCATGCTCGAGCGCGCGCCGGTGGCGCCTTCGAGGTAGAGCGGGTCGCCGGCGGTGTCCTGGCACAGGTAGCTCTCGCCGGTTGCCGCGACGTGGCCGGTGACGCCGTTGCCCTCTTCGCGGGCGTAGAGCACTCGGTGCGCCGCCTCGCGCGTCATGCCGTCTTCCAACAGCGGCTGCAACTCGCCGCTGCGCCGGTCGAGCAGCCGCACCTCGATGATGTCGTAGTGCAAGAGGTCGTGGATGTAGCGCCGCAAGTTCTGCTTCAGCAGCTCGACCCGCGTCGGCACGTTCATCTCGGCCAACTGGTCGGGGTCGAGGTCCGCGAGTTCCCGCCCGGCGGCGTGCAGCGCGTCGAGCTTCCGCTGCTGCTCGACTTCGGGGGTGACGTTGCGCACGATCAGCACCATGCACTCGACCGCGCCCGAGGCTTCGAGCACCGGGCGCAGGCTGACATCCAGGTACGGCCGGTCGGTGCTCTGCGGGCGGTAGACGCGGAACGACACCGCCTGCCCCCGGCGCGCCGCGGTGAACGGGTCGGCCACGTCCGACGCCAGGGTGGTGGCGCCGAGGGCTTGCATCAACGGCTTCCCCAGCGGGTCGAGGCCGTCGGGGACGAGCGCCCGCAGCGCCGCGTTGGCGTAGTTGACCAGCCCGCCGGGGTCGAGCACGCCGACGCCTTTATCGAGGTGCGCCAGCACCACCTCGTCGCGGCGGTAGGCTTCGAGGCCGGACTTGGCGGTGGCGGGGCCGGCGACGACCGCGTCGAAGCGCTCGCCGGAGTGCAGGCGCGGCAGCGCCTCGGCGGCGTCCGCGACGGCCACCCACTCGACGCCCGACCCGAGCGCCCCGAGTAGTGCGGCGAGTTCCGGCGGCGGCGGGCCGAACACAAGCAGTCGCGGGCGGACTTCCACGCTTTGACACCCACCCCGGAAAATCCGTCGCCCTATTCACCACGGGGGGCGACTTCTGCGACAATGCGCCGCGGCGACGGGTGAAACGCGGGGCCACTGGGCGACCCCGGCCCCGCCGCGACCGCACCGGATGCCCCCCACCATGATACAGACTCCCCCGCCCGTTCGCCGCATTTTCGCCCTCGCCGCGTTGCTCGTGGCCCCGGCCACCGCCGGCGCGCAAGCCCCCGGCAAGCCGCCCGCGCCGGACCTGCCCGCCGTCGTGGCCAAGGGCTACGACTACCTCAAAGCGAAGCAGAACCCCGACGGCAGCCTCGCCCCCAAGCTCGGCGGGCCGGGCGTGACCGCGCTCGCCGTCGCCGCGCTGGTGAGGCACGGCAAGCCCGCCGACGACCCCGTGGTGGCGAAGGGTTTGAGCTACCTCGAAAGCCGCATCAAGCCCGACGGCGGCGTCTACGACAAGGGACTCGCCAACTACACCACCTGCCTGGCGATCCTCGCGTTCACTGAGGCCAACCAAAACGGCAAGTACACCGCCGCGATTGCGAACGCCGCCAAGTTCGTGCGCACCCTCCAGAACGGCGAGGCCGACCCGGCGAAGCTGACTTACGGCGGGGTGGGGTACGACGGCGCGAGCCGGCCCGATGTCTCCAACACGCAGTTCTTCGTCGAAGCCCTCAAGGCGAGTGGCGCCGGCGCCGACGACCCCGCCGTCAAGAAGGCGTTGGTGTTCCTCGGCCGCAGCCAGAACCTCCCCGGCGAGTTCAACGACCAGCCGTTCGCCAAGCTCGCGGCCGAGGACGACCTCGGCGGCGTGGTGTACAACCCGCTCGACCAGTCGAACGCAAAGAGTGAGAAGCGCACTGCCGCCGGCGGACTGCGCAGCGAGGGCGGCATGACCTACGCCGGACTCAAGAGCTTCCTCTACGCCGGCGTCACCGCCGACGACGCGCGGGTCAAAGCAGCGCTGAAGTGGATTCGCAGGCACTACACGCTCAAGAGCAACCCCGGCATGGGCGAGGCGGGGCTGTACTACTACTACCAGACCTTTGCCAAGGCCATGATGGCACTCGGTCAAGACAAGATCAAGGACGACTCCGGCGCCGAGCACGTCTGGCGGGCCGAGCTAGTCGCGGAACTGGCGGCGCGGCAGCAGCCCGACGGCTCGTGGGCCAACGCCAACCGCGCGTACCTGGAGAACCAGCCGGAGCTGGCGACCGCGTTTGCCCTGTTGGCGCTCTCCTACTGCCGGTAAACTCGAACCGCCGACCGCGGTTCGTTCGCCCTTCCTCTCCAGTTCCCTCCCCCCTCCTGAGGGGGAGGGCTAGGGTGGGGGGGACTGGCCAAGTAGCAGCGGGCGTGTAGCGGGGCCGACTCATTCGGCCTCGGCGAGTCCCCCCCACCCTAGCCCTCCCCCTCAGGAGGGGGGAGGGAACTGGAGAGACACCATGCCCTACCCAACTCTGAAGACCGCCGCGCTGGTTCTCACGCTCGGCGCCGGCGGCGCCCTCCTCGGGGGTGCACTCGCCCGCCAGGACGCGCCCGCCCCCCCGCCGGCGCTCCTGGAAATCGACGACGAGGCGCTCGGCAAGCAGTTGCTCGCGCGCCTCTCCGAGTTCGCCAGGGCAGACGGCGCGGTGGAGTCCGCCGACCTCGAAGCGGCCGCAATGGAGCCGAAGGTGGCGAAGCTCAAGGGGCTGGCCCGCCCGGCGGGCGCGCCGCTCGCCCCGGAGGAGGTCTACCGCCGCGCACTCTCGGGCGTGGTCGTGTTCGGCTCGGTGGTGCCGACCGAGAAGAACCCGGCCGACTACGAGACCGGGCGCCTCGGCACCGCGTTCGCCATTACCCCCGACGTATTCGCGACTTGCGCACACGTGTTCGACGACATTGAGGCGGGCGAGGTGTTCGGCGTGTTGGGCGCTGACGGCAAGGCGTTCGCGCTCACCGAACTAGTGGCGATTGACCGCGCCGCGGATGTAGCCGCATTCCGCGCGGCCGGGGCGAAGGTCGCCGCGCCCCTGCCCCTCGCGGCCAGTCCGCCGCCGGTCGGGGCGTGGGTGGGCGTGCTCAGCCACCCCGGCGACCGCTACTTCTCGTTCACGCAAGGGGCGGTCAGTCGGCACCTCAAGCAGGACTCGGCCGACTTCCCCGGCACGGTCGAGCACTGGACGGCGATCACGGCCGACTACGCCTCGGGTTCGAGCGGCGGGCCGGTGCTCGACCGCTTCGGCCAAGTCGTCGGGGTGGCGGCACTCACCGAGGCGATTGAGGCGCCCGACGACGCGGCCCCGGCGGTCGAGGCGGTGCGGCGCCGTCGGAAGCGCAAAGCCGCCGAGGGGTCGCCGCTGCAGATGGTGGTGAAGCTGACCGCGCCGGCGTCGGCAGTGCACCGGCTGGTAGGGGCGGGGGAGTAGTCGCTGCGCTCCAAGTGTGAAGTGGGAAGAGTGAAAGGAAGAGAAGCCCGGCACAAGCCAAGTGCTCTCTTCATTCCACACTTCACTCTTCCCACTTCACACTTGGCTGCTTAAATCTTCTCGCCGCCCTTCTTCTTGGGCATCGCGTCGTCCTTCTTCGGCTCCGGCTCGTTCTTGGGTGCCGGGGCGGGCGCCGGCGCCGCCGGGGCCGCGTCGCGCAGGTCCGGGGCGTTGCGGTCCACGTCCTTCGGCGCCACGGCCGGCGTCTTGGGGACGATGCGCATCGGGCGGGCGTACTTGGGGCTGCGGTCGCGCAGGCTCACGATTAGCCCCGAGGGGCTGGCGACCACCAGGCGGTCGGTGCGGGTGTTCGTCACCGGCACGTTGAAGCCCGCGAGGTTCAATCTCGCCAGAGGCGTGAGGCGCCCGCCGCTCTGGCCCTGGGCGCCGCTCTTGTCGTACACCAGCAGGTCGCCGCGCCGGTCCCGCACGTAGACGTACTCGTCGTTGACCGCGAGCACGCGCTCGGCGCTGTCGTCGGTGCGCCACAGCACGGCGCCGCTCACCAAATCAATGCGGCACACCCCGGACTGGGAGCCGTGCGAGTAGACCGAGTCGCGCGTCAGCACGGGGGCGAAGTTCGGCAGCCCGCCGACGTTGGTGCGCCACTCGACCTGCGGCCCCAGGTCGGTGCCGCGCAGCAGGTCGATCAGGACAACGCTGCCGTCGGTCAGGCCCACCGCGCCGTAGACGCGATCCGGGGCGAGCGCCAGCGGCCCGGCCAGCGGCGTGGCGGGGGTGCCGGGGAGGCGCCCCTCGACCACGGTGAGCGGCTGCCGCGAGAGGGCGCCACTCGCCGTGATCGCGGCGGCGCGGGTGACGGCCTCCACGTCGGGGCCGTCGGTCGTCAGCCACAGCCGCCGGAACTTCTCGTCGTTGTCGGTCCCCTCCGGGGCGTCGCGGTCGGTGAGCAGCAGGTTGCGCGAGTAGCGCTTGCCGGTGGCGTGGGTCCACGACGGCTCGAGTTTGGGGCCGGGCAGAGCCGGGCGCGAGAGTTCGGCGGCGCGGGCGATCGAGTTCAGCACCGCGATCGACGGCGTGCGCTGCGCGGCGCGCAAGTAGTCGGGGTAGAGCTGGAACGGCTGGCGCATGCTCGGCAGGGTCGAGACCGACGGGGTGTCGAACAGCCCGCGCGTGCTCAGGGTGTAGGGCGGCGTCACGCTCGGCAGCGACGAGATCGAGGGGCTGCGCTGGCCGTTGCCGAGACCCACGTCGCTGCTGAGAACTTCCGGCACGCGCGTCCGGTCGAACTGCAACTCGCGCCCCCCCGCTAGCCCGTTGGTGTAGCGCTGGGCGACGACCTCGGCGGCGTTCAGCCCGCTGCGGGTCGGCCGCGCCGCGACCGCCTGGGGCGTCACATAGGCGGCGATGCGGCCCCCGTTGAGGTTCACATACACCGCCGAGCGGTCGGCCACCGGCCCGGCCGCGGCACTCCCTGGGACTTCGACATCGAACACCAAGACCCCCGTCGAGCGGCGGAAGCACAACAGGTGCGTGAGGTTCGCCGCGTAGACGTACTCCTCGGTCCACCCGACGGGGTAGACCGCCACGTAGCTCGACGGGTAGCGGTAGCTCCACTGCCGCGCGCCCGTGGCCGCGTCGAGCGCGACGATCAGCCCGGATTGAGTCTGGACGAAGATTTGCGCCTCGTCGGCGACCTGCACCGTGGCGTAGGCGTCGCGCCCGCCTTCCAGCGGCACCGCCGCACTCCACTCGGCGCGGAGGTTGAGCCGTTCCAGAGCGGCCGCCTCGGGGACGACGAGTCCCTGCGCCCGCGCCGCCGGGGCGGGGATCGCCGCGAGGACCGTCGTGAGTGTGATGGCCCGAAGTGATGCGCGAATCATGCCGCCCCCCGCCCGCAGTCTCGGAACACTAGGTGTAACGATAACCCGAAGCGGGGCCGGGCGTGAGCGAAAACCGGCGGGGCGCGGCGGAGTGCGCCCGGCGCGGGGCGCGCGACCCGCCCGACCGCCACGCGGCTCACTTCTTGCCGAGCGCCCGCTTGGCGGCGAAGAAGCGGGTCAGCACCGCGCCGCACTCGACGGCCATCACGCCGCTGACCACTTGCGCGCGGTGGTTCAGCCGCGAATCTTGGAGCAAGCGGTAGAGCGACTCGCACGCCCCGGCCTTGGGGTCGGCGGCACCGTAGACCACCACCGGCACGCGCGCCTGCACGATCGCCCCGGCGCACATCGCGCACGGTTCGAGCGTCACGTAGAGGCTGCACCGCTCCAG
>CAXTPM010000200.1:0-8393 GCA_964245865.1 uncultured Fimbriiglobus sp.
GAACGAATCACGCGCTAGGACAGCGCGACTTCGTTCTCCTCGCCGGTGCGGATGGCCGCGCCGTGCCGAACCCGGACCCGCAGTAGGAGCGGGTCGCCCTGGCGGAGGACAGCCCACTCCGGGGTCAACTCGACACGGTGGTCTAGCATGAGGCGGGCGAAGAGGGCGGCGCAGGCGAAAGTCGCTACCATCGCGCACTCCGGCGTAAGAGTTGGGTCGTGCCGCCGGACTCCATTGCGCCGCAGATAACACGAATGTGGGTCGGACGCAAGGCGCTACGCTCGTCACCGAGACGGGGGTCGCAAGTCGCCGTCGGCCGAAGCGGCGGAACCGATAAAGCTTCCCTCATGGAGACCGCCCCCCCAGAAGTACACGCATCTCGTGAATCGCAACCTCCGCGCCCAAGACCGGGGGGGCAGTGGCTGGCGATGAGGGCGGACACGGCGAGCGTCGGCGTCGTGCTAGTGGCGGCGGTCTTCGCTGCGGTCACGCTGGGGAACAGCCTGTCGAGCAAGCGTAATCGGGGTTCAAGACGATCTCGCCCCCGGCGGCCACCGGCGACGCGGGCCGTTCAGTCTCGGCGGCGCGCTGCCGGGGCATCTGGTCCCGGAGCGCCGGGTCAGTCCGCGCCCTACGATTGTGGTACCAATAGCGGCGCGTCTTCTTCGTTCAGCCCGCCCTTGTCGAGATAGTCGAGTACGTCTGGTATCGGTCGCGTCGTCCTCTTGCGGGGCGGGTCGCCCGGTTCGCCCTTGGTGAAATCGACAACCACCGTTCCGGCCGGCACGGACATTTTGAACGCCTCGGGCGGCGGGGCCACGCCCAACGCGACGCTGTCGACGGCGGTGCAAGTCAGTTGGGTGACTTCGCCCGACTCCCGGTAAGTGCAGTCGCAACTGAGGCCGGGCGCCGCCAGTCGCCCTTTAAACTCGACCGGGAAACTCTGGAACTGCTTGCTCCGCGAATTCTTGGACCGGTAGGTTACCGCCCTGACGAACCCCGACTCCTTGTCGCAGACGACTCGGGCGCCGCCGGCGGCCACCTCGCACAGCGAGGGGTCCGCCGGCTGGTCCCCGGCGACCTCGACGCCACTTTTAAAGCCGGGTGTTATCAGGAGATTATCAAGCCTCGTCGCATCGACCGCGAACGGACCCGCGACCTTCCTACGCCCCACCTGTCTGGCGCCGGCGGAGTAGTCCAGACACTGCGACTGGTCGCACACTATGGCGATGGCGGTGCCCTTCGGGTCCGGGAACGCCCAGTCGTTGCGGACTCGGCGCCCGTCGGACGCGACATCGACTCGGACGCCGACGACGCCGTGAGAGTCTTTGCGAATACCCTGGCCGAAACTAGCCCCGATCTGGCCGATTACCGTTTGGCGGTCTAACTTAGAAGAGGTGGAGAACCAATTCTCGACCATTGCGACCGTTATTTTCCCCGTTTGCAACGCGCTGTGGTACCGGTAAAGCCTGACGCGCGCCTGCCCGACCGGGTTCCGGGCCGACTGGGCCGCCCAAATCTTGCCCAGCCTGGCGCCCGTGACCTCGGCGTCGTCGGCCCCGCACTCGCGCCCCGAGGCGAGCGCGAGGCACGCGGTGGCCGCGCCGCACATGGCCAGTGAACGGGTCGGGTTCGGCATGCGGATGCTCGGTGGGGACTCGCCGGCCGACTGCCCGCCCCCCGCCGCCGGGGACTGCGAGCCTCGCCGGATGACGGAAGTTAAACAAAAATAACGGCGCACGCGGGTTCGATCAAGCCCTGTTGCTTAAGCTAGATGATTCTGGCGGCGATCTTCGCTGCGGTCACGGTGGGGATCGGACGCCGTGTCCGGTAGTGGCCGGCCCAATTCCACTTTCGGGGACACGCCGGCCCGCCGCTCGGCTCTCGATACCCCGGACGAGCTGGGCGTCGGACTTCTCGCCCTGGGCAATGCCGTACTTCACGTGCATGTCGCCCAGGTCGGCCGCGAACGTCGCCCGGTCGAGGCCGAGCGCCACGCCTTCCCACGCCACCCCTGCGGCCTTGTCGTAGGCGTCGGCCGCGAGCGCCCGCTCCAGCCCGAGCATGTTCCCGAGCACGTAGTCCGCGCACTGGTCCCGGCCCGCGCCGGTCACGACGAGTTCGGGCACCGGCCCGGCGTCGAACATGGCGGGTTGCTGGCGGCGGAGTTCGCCGACGGTAAGATCGTCGCTGGGGAAGCGGATGCGGGTGAGGTCTACGGCGGAGCGGTCCTTGCGGCGGACCGTAGCAGGGCCGCCACGCGGGCGCAAGCGAAAGGGGCCACCGATGAGCCGGCTGTCCGACGACGACCTCGACTTCCTCGAAGGGAAGCGCCTCCGCAGAATGGGCATCAACCCCGACGGCGACCCCGGCGAGATCGCGCGGGAGGTCGAGCGGCAGTACAAGGAAGTTCGGGCGAAGTATGAGCAGAAGCCGGACGCGCCGGTGTCCGTCGAACCTCAGCGGCGGGCCTTCTCCGTCCCCGGTACGGCGTCGAGGCGTGACACCGAGAGGCCGTCCATGGCTGCGCCGCCGAAGCAGGTCATACTCACCGCCGCGATGACCTATCGAGCCGCCCTCGCCCTCATCGCCGAGACTTGGCCCCGCCTGCCGGTCCTCATCTACGAGCCGACCGTCGAGCACTACAAGGAGGGCTACCCGACCGCCGAGGAACTGGAACTCGGCCCGGACGAGTTGCTCGGCCGCGTTCCCGGCCGGGAGGCGGTGATTTGCGGCGACATGACCGGCCAGAGCCTGCACCACGCCGTGATGACAGCGTTCGGCAAGGAGACGCATGTCCGGGGCGTCGGCATCCGGGCGATCTGGGCGACGACGCTCGACGAAGCCGACGCCGGGCGGGCGTGACGCTTCACCCGCCGTCCTGCGACATGGCGTACATCACGGCCCCGGCCGACAGCCCGCCGGCGAGCAGCAGGAGGCCGAGGACCGCGCCCCCGGCCAGCCTCCACCAGCCGAGCAGCCACCAGCCGAGTGCGGGCAGCCCGAGGGAGACCGCGAACAGCCCCGCGACGAACACCCGGAACAGTGCCGTGGCCCGGCGGCGGAAGGAGGCCGACTCGTCCGGGGTAGTCACTCGGCGGCCCCCAGCGCCAGCTCGATCTGGTCGAGGTGGCCCTCCCGGTGCGACCCCCGGTCCAGGTTCGGGCGGTCGGGGCGGGCCAGCGCCGCCGCGACGACATCGTCGGGCACGGCCAGCAGGAAGGCATCGACCTCTTCTGCCGACTTCAGAGCCAACTCGGCCGCCCGTTCCGGCGGGACCGCCTCCAGGAACGGCAGCAGCGCCTCGTTGAACAGGTCGCCGTCGTAGCCGCCGCCGCACCAGTCGCCCGCCGCCCACCGCCGCATGAGGCAAAGCCGCTGGCGGTCCCAGAAGGCGAGGTGGGCCAAGTCGACGGCGACCGTCCAGCCGTTCGGCAGCCGGGCGGCGAGCACGGGCGCGTCGAGGCGGCCGACGAGCTTGCGGAGCCGCTCCGTCTGGGCTCGGTTGCTCTCGGCGAAGGCGGCGGGCACCGGCATGGCGTACCGTCCGGGTTGGGGGTCGGGAGTGGCTCGGTCGCACCGGATGGGTGGGGCAGTAGCAGTACCGAGCCGGGCGGGTCGCGGAAGGTCAGCAGGGGCCGGGGGTCGCGTGGCCGACCGGACCCCGTGGGCGAGGGGGCCGTTGTCGCCCTTCTTCGCCCCGGAGATCGCCGCGGTTTCGTCGGCCCGCACGGCTGGGGAGGCGGGCACCGCCACGGCCGGGCCGGTGCCGATCGCTCTGCTCACGGGTCGTCCTCCTCGGGCACGGCCACGAACCCCTCGCCGGCCCGAACGACGATCGGCTCGGGCAGGTCCACCCAGCCGCCGCCGCCGACCGTCGCCGTGGCGATCAGCCCCAGCCGCTGGCCGGTGGCGGGGTCGAGTTCGAACACCGAGACCCGCCGCCCGGCCCCGACGCCTTCGAGGCGGAAGCGGGGGATAACTCGTCCCTCGCCGAAGCGGAAGGTGAACTGCGGGTCACGGTGGAGTGGGATCACCCCCGACCCCCCGCGTCTTCTCGACCCCCGCCGGGCGAACCCTCGTTCAGTACGAGGGCGGCCTCCTCGCACTCCGGGTAGCGGTCACTGGCGGGTGACACCTGCACCCGCTCGACGACGAACCCGCGCTTCTGGAGCACCCGGAGCGATGCGCCGTTACTCGTCGCCACGTGAGCGTACAACGGGCGGGTTGCGACTTCGAGTAATAGCAATTCCAAGGCACGGGAGGCGATCCCCTTGCCCCAGTGCTCCCGGCTGACCCAGTACCCCACGCTGGCCCGACCGTCACGCCGGAAGCAGCAGACGTACCCGACCATCTCCTCGCCCAGCAGGATCGCCTTCGCCGTCACGCTCGGGGCCCGCAGGGCTTCGGCCCAGTGCGAATCGAACACCTCGGCACTCCGGGGAATCGTTGCCGCCAAGCGGTTAGACTCCGGGTCGAGTTGCATCTCGTACATCCGGGGCAGGTCGTCCTGCCCGACGCTGCGGAGCCGAACGAGGCCGTTCGTCGCCGGGCCGTCGTCCTTCGCTTTCTGAGCGACGACGTAGACGTGGAGTTCGGGGTGCTGGTCGTATTCGAGGTGGCGACAGACGCAACCCTCATCGACGAGGACTTGCAGCGTCTTGGGGATGCCCAGCGTGGCGTGGTACATGGGCGGTCCCATGCACGAGTCCTGCTTCTCGTCCGGCGCATCCGTGCCGCCCGCCGTGAAGACCAGCACCCCGCCCGGCGAGAGCCCCCGGCACAGCTTCGTCAGGACCGCTTCTTGCTGAGACAGCGGGACGTGCCACACGCTGTCCCACGCCACGACCAGGTCGTACGACCGGGGCAGTTCCCACCGGCAGATGTCTGCGTGGGACAGCCGGGCCTCCGGGTGGCGGTCCCGTGCGAGGTCGATCATGGCCGGGGACACGTCGAGGCCGTCCGTGCGGAAGCCGTGCTTGCTCAACAGCGCCATCAACCGCCCCGTGCCGCAGCCCACGTCCAGCGCCACCCCCTTGTTCTTGACGAAGGCGATGGCTCCACCTGTGAGAAGCCGTAGGCCGAGACATCGAGCCATTGAACGGCGAGCCGGTCGTAGCTGGCGGCGACTTGTTCGGGGGTCGTGCTCACGGCTGGCCCGCCCCCAGCGCCGCTCGCTTCTCGGCGAGGAACGGCAGGTGGTGCCGCAGGTGCCGCACGGCCTGCAACACCAGTTGCCGCAGGGTGAGGAGGCCCGAGCCGCTGTGGACGGCATGACGACGCAGGGCCGCGAACAGGGCCAGTTGCTCGCCGAGGTCGAAGGACTGGTAGTCGAGCCGCTCGATGTACTGCTCCTCGTCGGCGCTCATCAGCAGCGGGCGGTCCATCGCCACCGTCCGCACGATCCGGTCGGTGAAGAATATCTCCGGGTAGTGGCCTCATCGTAGGGATGCGTTGTAGTGCCGGGTGAAGTACCAGAGTGCGCCGAGGTGGTTGCGGGGGCACTTGGAGAACGACAGCGAGCGGCGGACGAACCGGCCGCAGCGCTGGCGCAGCGTCAGCCAGAAGCGCTCGACGTGGCAGGTCAGCCCGGCGCCCCGGCCCCCACGGGCGTGGCGGTCTCGGGGCACGACGGCGAGGTACGACGGCCAGAGGTCGGTGCGGAACACGGCGCCGTCCCGGTAGGTCGCCGGGAGCGCCGCCCACAGCCGCCGCGCGGTCGCCTCGGGGCGGTCGCCCACCACCATCGCCACGACCTGCCGGGTACCGAGGTCGAGTGCCGCCCAGGCCCACCGCGTACACCCCCGGCGGCCCACGAACGACCACAACTCGTCGGCCTCGACTGCGAGGGGGCCGGACTTTTTTTCAGCCGCCCCGGCGTCCGGGGCGTGCCCCGGCGGTACAGGTCGTTGGCGAAGCGCTGCAGCCACGAGCGCGACACCCCGGCGCTGCGGGCGACCGCGCGCAGGCTCGGGCGCTCCGAGAGCAGGCGCCGGACCAGTTCCCCGCGCTCGGGGGTGATCGGGGCGCGCCTCGGCTCGGGCACGAAGCCCCGGCCGCACCCCCGGCAGAGGAGGTTGACCGAGCCGGCCTGGGTCCGCCCGTTGCGGACCACATGGCCGGCCCCGCAGCGGGGGCACGGGGGGAGGGGATCGTCCATCCCGACAGCCTACGACGTACCTACGAAAAGGCCACTACCCCTCACGGCGGGGTCGGCCGCTGGCTGCGGGCACGCCCCGCAGCCCGGCCTGGGGCTTACTTCTTTTCCTTGACCTGGACGTGGAACCCGGCCCTGTTGAACGCCGCGACCGCCTCGGCCGCGTCGAACTCGCCGGAACTGACCTTCGCCTTCGCGCTCACCGCCGCCACGCCCTTCACGTCCTCGAGGTCCGTTACGGCTACCAGTCGGCCCCCGGCGCGGACGGCCCGGAGGCGCCGGCCCGCCGCGTCACGGCGCCGGCAGGTGCAGCGTCATGCCGGGCACCAGCGCCGCCGCGTCGACGTGCCCCGAGTCCTTGCCGTCGGCGGCGCGGAAGTGGACGTGGGTGTTCGAGTCGTGGTGCGTGAACACCCCCCGGTGCTTGTCGGAGTGGAACCCGAGCATCTGGACCTCCCGCCCCGCGACCTCGAACGCGAGCTTCGCCTTGGCGTGGAGTTCCTTCGTGTGGGGCAGCCCGTCCGTCTTCCAGACGACGTGGTACTTCACGCCCGCCGGGGTGCCGCTCAGCAGGAACGGGAACGGCTTGTCGACATCCAGCCCCGCCTTCTTCGCGGCGGCCAGCACGTGCGGTTCGAGTTCGGCGAGCGACCCGACGCCCGCCGGCAGCGGGGTTGACTGCCACCTCGGGACTTGGGCGTAGACGAGGAAGCACGCCTTCGGCCACGACTCGCCCACGGCCGGCTTGCCGCCCTCGACGGTGGTGACCGCCGGCGTCCCGTCGAAGACGGTGACCTCGCCCCGCAACCCCTCGACCGGCCCGAGGGCGTAGAGGTGCTTGAGCGGCCGGAGGTCGGCGCAGTCGATGTGCGCCGCGAGGTTCCCCTTCTGCATGACGTTCCGCATCTCACCGGCGGACTTCACCACGAAGCCCGCCTGTTCTGCCTTCGGGGGATCGGCCGCGACCGCGGCGAGACAGAGAACCGCCGCTGCGAGACCCGTGGCGGTTCGAGCGGCGAGGGGGAACGGCGTCACGGCGCGGACTCCTGGCGAACATGGGTTGAGTGGGTTGAGGGCGGCCTGGTGCCCCGGCCGCCACGCCGTTACTTCTTCACCTTCACGTGGAAGCCGGCCTTGTTCAGCGCCGTGACCGCCTCGGCCGCGTCGAACTCGCCGGTCACCTCGGCGGAACTGACCTTCGACTTGGCGCTCACCCCGGTCACGCCCTTCACGTCCTTGAGTGCTTCCTTCAGCGACTTCACGCAGCCGCCGCAGGAGTTGTGGAAGCCGGTCACCGTGAGCGACTTCACCTTGCCGGGCTTGGCGCCGCTGTCGTCCCTGAAGGCGTACCCCTTGTCCATGCCGGGGTCGCCGTGGAACCCGCCGGCGGCCAGGGCGTCGAATGCTTTCTGCGCCGTCTTGGCGTCGGGGGCGCTGAACGCGGCCGACTTGGCCTTCTGGTCGGTGGTGACGCCGGCGACGCCCTCGACCTTGCCGAGGATCGCCTCGACCTCCTCCGCGCACCCGCCGCAGCACATGTGGACGGCTTTCAACTCGACCTTCGTCTCGGCCGCAGCGGCGGGCATGGCCGCCGCGAGCAGGGTCAGGGTGGACGCGCATGCTGCCATCAGAACTCGGTTCATCGGACTTCTCCTGGGGCGGCGTCGGTGACGCCGCCGGGTTCGCGCCGGGGGTCCGGTCGTGACGACGACCGGTCTCACGCCCCAGCGGCGGTCGGTGCCCCCGGCCGGCCGTTCGCCGAGGGTGTCTTGGGCGGACCGTTCGTCTCGGCCCGCGTGGGTTCCGTGTCTTTGTGGACGCCGTTCGCGGCCGGTACGGCCGGCGGGGCGGGGGTGAGCGCGACCACCGCGCCGGGGGCGCTTTCGGCGTACCAGGCGTCGTCCCACCGCGCGGCCCGGTCGGCGTCCGCGACCGGGCGGTAGACCTTGCGGCCGAACAAGAGGAACACGGCCGGGGTGACGGCCTGGTCCATGAGCGTCGAGGTGACCAGCCCGCCGATGACCACGACCGCGAGCGGGTGCAGAATCTCCTTGCCCGTCTGCCCCTTGCCGAGCGCGAGCGGGACGAGGCCGATGACCGCGACGGCGGCAGTCATCAGTACCGGGGCGAGCCGTTCGAGGCTGCCTCGGACGATCATCGCCTCGCCGAACGCCTCCCCTTCTTCCTTCATCAGGTGGACGTAGTGGGCGATCATCATGATGCCGTTGCGGCTGAC
>CAXTPM010000201.1:0-2346 GCA_964245865.1 uncultured Fimbriiglobus sp.
GCATACGGCAACTCGTTCACGCGCAGGTGTCGTTTAAGCACCCGCGCCTCTTCGAACCCGGCGAACGCGCGCTTGAGGCTGCCGCTCGAATGCCGGGGGGCGCTGCCGAACTTGGGGGTCGCGCGGTAGAAGTGCCGCCAGGGCATCGCCAGGCGCGCCCAGTAGGTGGCGTCGAAGCGCGCGGGCGCCAGCGCGAACAGCTTGCCGCCGGGCTTGAGCACGCGGTAGACTTCGCCGGATACGGCCGCGAGGTCTAAGTCCGGGGCGGCGAGCAGGTTCAGGCTCACGAGGTCGAACTGGCCGTCCCGGAACGGGAGTTGCTGGAGTGTCGGGTCGCGCAACGCCACCGTGGGGAGGCTGAGGCCGCGCGCGGCGAAGTTGCGCGCGCACGCCAGCGGGTCTTCCCAGGGGGCGATCGCGGCCGTCACGCGCGTACCGTGGCGGTCGTACTGCACCGCGTCGGAACCCAATCCGGGGGCGATCATCAGAAGCGAGTCGTTGGCGTGGCGACTGAAGCCCAGCACCCGGCGGAGCCAGTGGCCGGCGCCGGCGTAGCGTTTCTGCTCGATTTCCTCGTACCACGCGCGGCTAAAGGGCACGAGTTCGCGGTCGGCCTCGCGCGGCAGCGTGCCCGGCTGGGGGGCGGGGCGTAGGAGTTCCATCGCCGCGAGCGCGGCCGGGTCGGCGGGGCGCCCGCCCCCCGAGGTGGCGAACTGGCCGCTCTCGCCGTCGCCCCCGTCGCCGGGCGGCGGTTGATGGAGTTTTAAGTGGGTGTGGGGCATACAGGCGGTCCCCAGTCTGTGCGGGGGGCGGGCCGGGAAGAGTCGGGCCGGGGCGGAAAACGGGCCGGCCCAGTGGGACCGGACGCGGACATTGCCTAATATCGACTGTTGCCGAAGCGCGTCAAGAGGGATTCCGGTGACGGCGACTGATTCGAGTGTATCGCACGGGCGGGTTACACAAGCCTGGCGGTCTGTGCAGACTCTGTGGCGTAGGACCGCCCCCGCCGGCGACAACCCCGCGTGGGACGCCGAGTTGCGCCGGCTCCAGAGGCTCGTCCCCGCCCCCACGTTCTGGCTGTTCGGCAAGACGCAATCCGGCAAGACCAGCGTCATTCGTACTCTGACCGGCGCCGCCGACGCGGAGATCGGCTCGGGGTTCCGCCCCTGCACGCGCACCAGCCGGCTGTTCCCGTTCCCGGTGGCCGAGACGCCGGTGATGAGCTTCCTCGACACCCGCGGCGTCGATGAGCCGAGCTACGACCCGGCCGAGGACATCGCGGCGTTCGAGAAGCAGGCGCACCTCATCATTGTGACGTGCCGGCTGCGGGACTTCGCCACGGGGTCGGTGCGCGATTCGCTGGCGCAGATTCGCAAGGCCTGGCCGCACCGCCCGGCAGTCTTAGTGCTGACGTGCCTGCACGAGGCCTACCCGCAGACGCAGCACCCCGCGCCGTACCCGTTCCGCGCGGGTGCCGGAATCGCGACGGACGTGACCACCACCGAAGGAGTCGAAGCGCCGGCGGACCTGCTGCGCCTGGTGCGCGAGCAAGCCGCCCTGTTCGCCGGCCTCGTGGACCGCGTGGTGCCGGTCGATTTCACGAAGCCCGAGGAGGGCTTCGACGCGCCCGACTACGGCGCGGCGTTCCTGAAGGAAACGCTGCTCACGCTGCTGCCGAGTGCCCTGCGCGCGACGTTCGGCCGGGCCACCGAGGTCGGCGAGCAGCTTAAAGCAATGCACCTGGAGCAAGCCCACCCGCTGATCGTGGCCTACGCGGCGATGGCGGCGGCGGCCGGCGCGATCCCGGTGCCGGGGGCGGGGATGGTGACGGTGCCCGCGATCCAGGCCCGGATGGTCCAGAAGCTCGCGGAGTTGTACCGCGAGCCGATGACCGGCGAGCGCTTCCTGGCCACCATGCGGGCACTCGGGCCGCGCATCCTCGGCCGGCAACTGGTGCGCGAGGCGGCAAAGTTCATCCCGTTCGTGGGCGCCGCTGCCGGGGCGGCGGTGGCGGGGCAATCGACGTATGCCTTGGGCCTGGCGTTCTGCGAATACTACCAGGCCGCGCACCAGGGGCACCTGCCCTCGGCCGACGCCCTCAAGAAGCTCTACCGGGACCAGCTCGACCGCGCCTCGAAGTCGTGGGCGTGACCCGGTGCTAACCCCGACCCAAATCAAGTGGCGCGCCGGCGCCGTCGTGCTGCTCGTGGCCCTACCGGTCGCGGTGCCGATGGGGGTGGGGTACTACCACCTCGCCAGCCGCGGCTACAGTTTATATGCGTCGGTGCCGCTGGCGCTCTGCTTCGCCGCCGCGTACATCCTGGCCGCGCGGCTGATGCGGCAAAT
>CAXTPM010000201.1:2356-8339 GCA_964245865.1 uncultured Fimbriiglobus sp.
GCCAGGGTCGAAAAGGGGCTTCCGCCACTCGCGCCGGACGCGAAGGCCGCCTACCCGGCACCGCTGGTGAAACCGCCCGCTCCGTCGAGCGTCGCTTCCTATCTCTACAACGGCATGATCGCTCCGCTGACGACCTGTTCGGTCCGGGGGGTGATCTGGTATCAGGGGGAGGCGAACGCCGGCAGGGCCGACCCCGCGCCGAGCTACTGGACCGAGCAGGACCGCCGGGCGTGGGAGGTCGTGCTCGCCTACGCCGAGAGCGCCGAGCCGATCAAGCCCGAGCAACTCGGCGACCTGCCGCGCTACGCCCGGCAGGCGCAGAGTCTGGCGCTCGAGGTCGGCCGCGTCTACCGCCCCGACGCCGCCGAGCCGTTCGCGCACCTGAGCGTGCCGGAGATTTTAGCCTGCGGCGAACTCGTCGCCGCCGACCTGGCGCAGATCACGCGCGAGTTCATCCCCGGCTCGGATCGGCTGAGCCTGGGCGACCTGCGCTTCGTGCAGCAAAAGGTGAACCAGTTCGCCGACTGGTACCCGAAGCTCCAAAACGCCTACTGGCTCGCGGCGGCGGTGTTCAACCCCGTGCAGGTCGCGGTGCAGGTCGCCCTCAGCCGGGGGGCCACGCGCCCGGCGTCACGCGACTTGCAGCAGAACGTGGTGCTCTGGTTCCAGCACGTCGCGCTCAAGCAGTTGGGACGCTACCTGATCGACCTCAACAGCGGCCGGCTGAAGGTCGGGGCGAAGCGCTACCGCGAGCTTTTGGCGCAGTCGAAGGTGCCGATGCCCGAAGTCCCCGCCACGGGGACTTCGGAAGTGGTGGGGCAGGGGGCCAACCCCGACTCGCCGGGCGCCGAGGCCGTCGAGCCGCTGCCCGTCACGGTCGCCATCGTCGGCCCCGTGAAGGCGGGCAAGTCGAGCCTGGTGAACGCGATCCTCGGCGAACAGCGCGCCGCGACCGATGTTTTGCCGCTGACCGCCGGGCAAGTGCGCTACCAACTCCGGCGCCCCGGCTACCCGCTGCTGACGCTCATCGACACGCTCGGCTTCGGCCACGAACTGCCCGCGGAGGACGACGTGAAGGTCGCCGTCGAGGCGGTCGCGGCGTCGGATGTCGTGCTGGTGGTGTCGCCCGCGCGGTCGTCGGCGCGCAGGCCCGAGGTCGAGTTCCTGGCGCGGATTCGGGCCGGGGTCGCCGCGCGGCCGGAACTCAAAATGCCCCCGGCCGTGGGCGTCTTGACGCAAATCGACTTGCTCACGCCGGCGATGGAGTGGAAGCCGCCCTACGACTGGCGCGCCGGCACCCGCCCCAAGGAGGCGTCGATCCGCGCCGCAGTAGAGGCCGCGACCGAGGCGTTCGCGCCGCACCTGGCGGACGTGGTGCCGGTCTGCGTGGTGCCCGGCAAGGATGTCGGGGTGCGCGACGAACTGATGCCGGTCTTGCTGTCGCACCTCGAAGAAGCGCGCGGGGTGGGCTTTTTGCGGCTGCTGTACGCCGAGGCCGACGCCGATCAGACGATGCGCCTGGTGCGGCAGGTGCGCGCCGCCGGGGTGCAGGCGGCGCGCGTTTTGTGGGCGGCGTACCGGGCGAAGTCGTAGCGAGTGTTCGAGTTGCGAGTGCCGAGATGACCGAACTGACCGTCCGCGCCCCCGGCGACACCCCGCCGGGCGAGGCGCTCTTCGTCGCCGGGCCGGGGCGCGATCTGGGCGACTGGTCGGCGACCCGGCACCCCCTGGTGCGGGGCGGCGACGGGCTGTACCGCGCGGCCCTCGGCCTCGCCCCCGGCGACTCACTACTCGTCACGCGCGGCGACTTCCGCCGCGCCGAGGCGAACCCCGCCGGGTTCGTCCGCGCGCCGCACGCCGTCCCGAGTGACTTCGCCGGGGGGGAGTTGCACCTCGAAGTCGAAGCCTGGGCGCCCGACCCGATCCGCTACATCGAAAGCGTGCATTCGGAGTTCGGCGGGCGCGACCGCACGGTGACGGTGGCGCTGCCGCCGGGGTACGACGGCGAGTCGCGCTTCCCCGTGATGTACCTCCACGACGGGCAGAACCTGTTCGACCACGAGACCTCGTTCGCCGGGGCGTGGGGCTGCTACGACGCCGCGTGCCGGGCGCAGTTGGCGGGACTCGCGGCGCCGGTCATCCTCGTGGGAATCGCCAACACCGCCGACCGCCTGGAGGAGTACGGCCCGCGCGCCGACGCCGCCAACGCCGACGACGCGGCCCACCACTACGCCGACTTCATCGTCCGGGAACTCAAGCCGCGCATCGACGCGGAGTACCGCACCCTCACCGGACCCGAGCACACCGGCGTCGGCGGCAGTTCGATGGGCGGGCTGGCCTCACTCCATTTGGGGATGTGGCGCCCCGAGGTGTTCGGCAAGGTCGCGGCCCTCTCGCCGAGCCTGTGGTGGGACCGCCAGGCGTTCGCGCGCGGCTTCGACCCCAGCTCGGCGTGGCTGAAGTCGTGCCGGATTTGGCTCGACATGGGCGGGCACGAGGGGCCGGACGAGGCGTCGCAGAAGGCGGGGCTGCGGCACGCGCGCCGGGTCGCCCAACTTTTGCACGAATCCGGCGCCGACGCGACCTTCCGCGAGTACCCCGACGGCGAGCACGTCGAGTGGCAGTGGGGGCAACGCTTCCCGGACGTGCTGAAATGCCTCTTCCCGGCGTGAAAGGGTGCCGATGAGAGTGGTATACAATGGCGTGGGGAGGGCGAAGCGGTGACGACGGCGTTCTCGATCTGGCTGGCACTCGTGCAACTGCTCGGCCCCTGGCTGTGCTGCTGCCCCGCCGCGCCGGTGCCGGCCTCCGCCGCCAGTCCGTCGGCCCCGGCCGATGCGTGCCCGCTCTGCCGCAAGGCGCCGGTCGCCCCGGCCAAGCCCACCCCCGCGCCGCCCGCGAAGCCGTGCCCCTGCGTCGGTTTGCAGGCTGTCACTGAAGCCGGAGCACTCCGCACCCCGTCGGCGACCGAGGAACTGGGGGCGGTTCATTTCGACGCCGATTGGCCGAACGCCGTCGCGTTCGATCCGTCCGCCGGCCGGGCCGACGCGACTCCGCCCGCCGAACCGCGCCCGCTGAACGCAGCGAGTCTCCCGCCGGGAACGCGACTCCGGGTCCACCACGCCCTGCGCTTGTAAGAGTGCCGCCCGGACGCGAATCCGGGCGACGGCGACTGGTGTCAAACCCCGTGTCGAATGGCTCCCATTTTTTGGAGACGGACTCATGTTGGCGAAATTGATTGTCGGCGTGGTGATGCTGACCGGCGTGGGCAGCGCGAGCTTCACCGCTACGCGCGCCGCCGGCGACTGCTGCTACCCCGGCGCGGCGTGCTGCTTCGAGGGGTCGCCGTGCTGCGAGACTGAGGCGGCGACCGTTAAAGTGAAGGCCAAGAAGTCGTGCTGCGGCGCCGGCGCGGAGTGCTGCGCCGAGGCGTCGGCGTGCTGCGCGAAGTAGGTTCCGGGCCGCGGAGCCGCTAGTCGGAGGGAAGCCCAGGGACGGCCGTCCCTGGGCTTTCTTCGCATTCGCGCGATTCCCCTCGCACCGCGGCCGGGCCTCGGCTATTATTTTCGTGTGAACTTGGCGCCGCCCGTGCGGTATGACTGCGGTCGGCGTCGAAGTTCAGTCATCTCCCCTCACCGAAGGACGCGATCATGTTCGGGAAAATCTTGGCCGGCGTTGGCGTGGCCCTCGCCGTGACCGCCACGGGCATTTACGTCGCCACCGGCAGCGTGCCGGGCGCCCAGAGCCTCGGCGAGATGTTCGACGGCCCCTCGGGCTGCCCGAGCCAGTGCTCGTCGAAGTCGATGCAGGTTTCGACCTGCCCGATGAGCGCGTCGGCCTGCACCGCCGACGCCCCCGTCGATGCCGATGCCCTCGCCGGCCTCACGGGCGGCGTCAGCGCCCCCGCCCCCGCGGTGTCGGCCGCGAAGTCGCAATGCTGCACGGAAGAGTAATTCCGCCTGGCGCGGCCCCGCCGGGCGGGAAGCGCGCCGATTGCCGCGATCACCTGACTCCGCCCGGCGGCCGGGGCCGAAGAATCCCTTCGACCCCGGCCGCTGCTTTCGTTCCGACACGCCAGTCGCGGCCCCCCACCTGTTTCGTGAAGGTGTGCCGTGCCCGCCCCGGTCAACAACGTCGAACTCAAAAAGCAAGTCAAGGCCGCGAACGACATCGTGGACGTGGTGGGCAACTACCTGCCCGTCACCCCGATGGGCAAGCAGTTCAAGTCGCTCTGCCCGTTTCACAACGACACGCGGCCCAGCCTCCAGATCGACCGCAACTACCAGAACTTCCGCTGCTGGGCGTGCGACGCGCGCGGCGACGTGTTCGACTTCGTGATGAAGTTCGAGAAGGTCACGTTCCCCGAGGCGATGCGCATCCTGGCCAGCCGCGCGGGCATCAAGCTCGAAGCCGGGACGCTCAGCCCCGAGGACCAGCACCGCTCGCACTTGCTCTACGTGATGCAGTTCGCCGAGAAACTCTACCAGGAGTGTTTGCTCAACGACCCCGCCGCCGAGACCGCGCGCGTGTACGTTGGCAGCCGGATGCTCACGGGGGCCACCGTGCGGCACTTCGGCCTCGGGTTCGCGCCGCCGGACGGCGACTGGCTGGTGACGCGCGCCCAGGCCGAACAACTGCCGCCGGAGTTGCTCATCGAGACCGGGCTGATCGCGGCGCGCGACAACGGCCGGGGGTTCTACGACCGCTTCCGCGACCGGGTGATGTTCCCGATCCGCGACGTGCGGGGCCAGACCGTGGGCTTCGGCGGCCGGGTGATGCCGACCTCGCCGCAGGCCTCGCGCGGGCCGAAGTATTACAACTCCGCCGAGACGCCGCTGTTCTCGAAGTCGCACCTCCTGTACGGCCTGGACCAAGCCCGCCACGCTGGTGCGGCGGCCGGGTACCTGGCAGTCGTCGAGGGCTACACCGACGTGCTGATGGCCCACCAGTGCGGCGTGGCGAACGTGGTGGCGACGATGGGGACAGCCCTCAACCTCGACCACGTGATGCAACTACGGCGGTACGTGCCCAAAGTGGTACTCGTGTTCGACAGCGACGAAGCCGGCGAGTCGGCCGCGGACAAGTCGCAGGGACTCTTTTGGTCGCAGAACGACTTCGAGATCAAAATCTGCACGCTCCCCGACGGCCTCGACCCGTTCGACTTGCTGAAGTCGCCCGGCGGCGCCGAGCAGTTCCGCCACTGCCTGGAGGTCGCCAAGGATGTCCACGACTACAAGATGGATGCCCTGTTGCGCCGGCGCCCGCCGGACACCATTGAGGCGCAGCAGTACATCATCGACTCGGTGCTGAGCCTCATGGCCCTCGCCGCGACGCCGGGGGCCAAGGCGATGGTGAAGATCGAACTCGCCATCACCCGCCTGGCATCCCGGCTGGGGCTGCGCCAGGAGACCATCTGGGCACGCTTCGGCGAACTCAAGGAGGAGCGCAAGCGCAAGCTGCTGGCCGAGACGCCCCGGCCCGCGCCGGTGCAAACGAACGTGGTGCCGCGCGGCCTCGACCCCGTGCCCGGCGGGCCGGCCGAAGTCGCCGCGGCGCAAGCCCTGCACGGCGGCAAGGTCGAGAAGGCCGAGCGGCAGTTGCTGGAGATGCTGCTGGCCGACCCCGACCTCGTGACCCTCGCCCGCCCCAAGCTCGAACCGGCCGCGATTTCGCACACCGGCCTGCGCCGGCTACTCGAAGAGCTGTTCGCGCTCTACGATAGCGGCACGACCCCGGACATGGACGGCCTGCGCGTGAGACTGCTCGACCGGCCCGACTTGGCGTCGGCGGCGACGCGCCTGCAGGACGTGGGGCGGGGGATGACCGACCGCGCCGCGTGGCTCGGCCGCGTCTTGCAGTTCTTCGAGGGCCAGAGGCACGAGACCGAACGCGCGCGCCTGAAGTCGCGCTTAGCCAGCGGACCCCTGTCCGACGACGAAACCGTCTCGGCCCTCCGCTCGCTGCAGGCGCGGGACTCGTGATT
>CAXTPM010000202.1:0-1709 GCA_964245865.1 uncultured Fimbriiglobus sp.
GACGACGTCGGCGCCCGCCTTCACCGCGAGGGAGACGTCGTAGAACGGCCGCGACGCCCCGACCCGGTCCCACGCCTTCGGCGGCTCGCCGTAGCCCGCCGCCACGAGTTCGCCTGCTGAGGTAAACGCGGCACGGCTCGCCCCCTTCGACCTCTTGAGCACCGCCGGCGCTTCGCCACCGGCCAGATTCCAGACCCGCGCGCTGGCGTTCCGGCAGACCGCCGCCAGGCGCGAGCCGTCGGGATTGAACGCCAGCCAATCCACCGCCGCCGTCACCGGCATCGCCAGCCGCCGCATCGCCCGGTCCCCGTGGTGAGTGTGGCCCCCGGCAGCATACGGGCACTAGTCGAGGTCGAATACCACCACTTGGCCGTGGAACCCGCCCGCCGCCCCCATCAGGCCGTCGAGGGAGAACGCCAGCGCCGCGACCGGGCCGAGGCCGAGGTCGAGCGGGGCGGGCCTGGCCTCTCCCTACGGCGAGCCGCGAACGCCGGCCTCGCGCAGCGCCGACGCCAGCCACCGCCCGTACCACGCCCAGAACTTCACCCGGCCGCGGCGCTCGGGGCCGAGGCGCGCGGCGTCGAACTCGTCGTTGACCCGCTCCCGCTCGCGCCAGTCGGCCCCCGCCGGGTAGGGCGGACGCGCGGCCGTCGTATAGGGCAGGTACGTGTTGCCGTTGTCGAGACTCCAGATGCAGCCGCGCTCAACGCCCGACACCGCCAGCAGCCACATCATGCCGCAGCCGATCTCGGCGATCGGCAGCATCCCGTCCACCGGCTCGGGCAGTCGGCGCGCCTCGTCGAGCGTCGCCGGGGCGGGGAACGGCGCCGCCAGCGAGGCGGGCCGCTGGCCGCGCGCCGTCAGCCGCGCTTCGGCGTCGGCGAGGGTGAACAGTCCGTAGGCCGGCCCCGCGCCGCCGTCGCCGAAGCGCGTCAGGAATTCGCGGTAGCCGCCGGGCAGCGCGACGCCGTGCCGCGCCTCGAACTCCAGGGCGGCCGACTCGGGGAGCGGCGGGTTCAGCCGCCAGCGGTGCGCCGCCGGGAACCGACCGGCGTCGGCGGCGCGCAGGCGGGCCAAGTCGAGCCGCAGCAATTCGGGTGTCATCCGCCGCCCCTCCGTTCCGACACGCGGACGCCCGCCGCGGCCCGCCGGTTCACGCCGATTCGCCCAACTCCGCCACCGACCGCCCGACGAGCCGCAGCCCCGCCGGCGCCGCCCCGTGCGACACCACCAGCCCCGCCGCCCCACGCGCCTGGTGCTCCGCGAGCAACTCGGCCACGCGCGCCGCGCCCTCCGCGTCCTGCGCGCTCAGCGGCTCGTCCAACAGCAGCACCGCCGGCCGGAATGCGAGTGCCCGACCCAGGCCCACGCGCTGCGCCTCGCCGCCGCTCAGCCGGTCGGCCCGGCGGCGCAGGTACGACGCCAACCCCAGGCGCCCGGCGAGTTCGGCCGCGATCCGACGCCGCTCGCCGCGCCCCACGCCGCGCACCGTGAGGCCGAACGCCAGGTTTTCCGCCACGCTCAAGCGCCCGAATAGCGCGATGTCCTGCGGCAAGTAGCCGACTCCCCGCGCGGCGGCGGGCAGCAATGTCACCTCGACGCCGCCGAGCCAGATGCGCCCGCCTTCGATCGGCCGCAGCCCCGCGATTGTCTCCAAGAGCGTCGTCTTCCCGCCGCCGTTCGGGCCGCTCAAGTTGCCCCACACGCCG
>CAXTPM010000202.1:1719-8305 GCA_964245865.1 uncultured Fimbriiglobus sp.
GCCCGTCCGCGCGCCATGTGATCCGGGGCGGCGTCGCGCAGCAGCACCGGGGTGCGCACCGACGGCGGCACGTTCATTTCGCTGCGCACGGTGCGCACCTCGCCGATCAGGCTGCCCCAGTGACCATCCGGGATGTCCCAACTCCACGGGCCGAACCGGCGGTTCGCCACCCGCACCACCACGGATTCGAGCCGGATCATTGGCCGCGCCCGCCGAAGAGCCGCACCGTTGCTAGCCCCGCGCCGGCGATGGCGAGCAGCCCCACGGATACGGAGAGCGCCCCGTCGAGCCGGCCGGCGTTCAACTCCAGGTACACCGTCGTCGAGAGAACTTCGGTGCGGTGCCGGCTCACCCCCGCGAACACCAGCACCGGGCCGAACTCGCCCAGCGCGCGAATCCACGCCAGGCTCGCCGCGCCCAGCACGCCGGCGCGCGCCTCCGGCCAGGTCACGCGCCAGAACGCCTGCCCGCGCGAGCAGCCCAAACTGCGGGCGACCCGCTCGCCCCGGTCGGGGATGCGGCTAAACGTCTCCCGGCAGAGCTGCGTGGCGAACGCCGTCACGGCCACCGTCTGGGCGATCACGACCGCCGGGACCGTGTACGCCACCGCCCCCAGCCCCGAGAGCGGCCCGGCGAACAGCACGAGCAGGCTCACGCCCGCCACCGTCGGCGGCAGGACCAGCGGCACCTCGGCCACCAGCGCCACCACCGGCCGGCCCCAGAAGCGGAAGCGCGCGAGCAGGTAGCCCAAGGGCACCGCCAGCCACGTCGCCACGAGCGCCGAAAGCAGCGAACTCACGAGGCTGAGGCGCAGGGCGGCGAGCACCGCCGGATCCGACCAGGTGCGGCGCAAACTCGCCCCGGAGGTCGCGGCCAAGTCGGCGCCGACGAGCGCGCACCAGAAGCCGACCGACCCGGCCGCGAGCAGGCCGAGGCAGGCGAGAAACGGCCACTCGCGCGGACTCTTCGCGGGGGGTGCGGCGCTCACGGCGGGCCGAACCCCGCGCGGCGGAAGTGGGCCTGACCCGCCGGCCCGGCCAGGTCGGCGAGGAACCGCGCCGCCCCAGTCTCGCCGGAGGCGCCCGCGCGAACCGCCCCCGCCACCGTCGCCGTCGCGCCCGCCAACTCGGGCACGTCACTCATCACGAACTCCGGGTGCGGCCGGGCCACCACGTCCCACACCACCGCCGCGGTCACGGCGTTCGCCCGCAGCGCCACCAGCGAGTCGGTCACGCGCTCGGGGCTGCTGGCCACGCACGGCCGGAACGCCGCCCACTCCCCGCGCCGCGACAGTACCTGCGCCACCGCCCGGCCGATCGCGGCGGTGGCGGGGTCGGCGAGCGACGCACGGTCGTGTCCCGTCGTGAGTTCGGTCAAGCTCTTGACCGGCCTACGACTCAGCACGACGGCGCGCATCGTCGCTAGATCGACCGGCGGACCCAGTTCGGCCGTCGCGCGCTCGAGGTACCCCCGGTCGGCGGGGACCACCGCGTCGCCGGAGTTCGCCGCCAGCCCGGCCATCAGTTGCTCCGACCCGCCGAAGCTGAGTTCGACCGCCGCCCCGGTGCGGGCCTCGTAGTCGAGAGCGGCGGCTTCGAGCACCCCGCGCAGGCTCGCCGCCGCCGACACCCGGAGCACGGGCCGGGCCGAACCGCGCGGGAGCGCCGCCACCAGCCCCGCGAGCGCGAGTGTCGAGACGAGCGTCACGCGCCACCACGCCGCCGGGCCGCTCACTTCGCCCCTTCGGACTGGTACCACGCCAGCGTCCGGCGCAGCCCCTCTTCGAGCGGCACCGCCGGCTCGTAGCCCAACTCCGCGCAAATCAGCCCGATCTTCGCCAGACTGGTGCGGACATCGCCCGCTCGGGCCGGGCCGAACTTCGGCTCGACCGCCACGCCCATCTCTTTGGCGAGCGCGTGTAGCAACTCCAAGACCGTGACGGCCCGCCCGGTGCCGACGTTGTACACCCGCCCCGACACCCCCGGCACGCTCGCCGCCAGTCGGATGGCCTGCACGCAGTTCTCGACGTAGACGAAGTCCCGCGACTGCCCGCCGTCGCCGTGGATGGTGGGCGACTTACCCGCGGCGAGCATCCCGACGAAGATGGCGATGACCCCCGAGTACGGGCTGTCGGCGCGCTGGCGGGGGCCGAAGATGTTGAAGAAGCGCAGCCGCACCGTCTCGACGCCGAAGCTCGCCGCGAACGCTTCGAGGTAGTGCTCCCCGGCCAGCTTCGCCGCCGCATACGGAGAGAGCGGGTTCAAGGGCGTCTCCTCGGATTGCCCCGCCGGGTCCGACGCGCTCCCGTAGGCGCTCGAACTGGCGGCGTACACCACCCGCCGGGCGCCGCCCTTGCGCGCCGCTTCGAGCACGTTCAGGGTGCCGGTGGCGCAGACTTCGTGGCAGAGCAGCGGCTCTTCGAGGCTGCGCGCCACCGACGCCATCGCCGCGAGGTGGTAGACCGTCGCCGCCCCCCTCGCGGCGTCGGCGACGAGTTTGGCGTCGGTCACGCTGCCTTCAATGAGCGTCGGCCTGCGGCGGAGGCCGTCGAAGTTCGACGCCAGCCCGGTGCTGAGGTCGTCGAGCACGCGTACCTCGTGGCCGTCGCCCAACAAGGATTCGACGAGGTGCGAGCCGATGAACCCGGCGCCGCCGGTGACGAGGCAGACTTCGGGCATGGCCTTGCGGGATATCGGGTGCGGGTCGGGGCGTGCGGCTAGTCTAGGGACTCGCCGCCGGGCGGGGAGGTCGGTCTCGCCCAGCACCGCCCGGAGTCCGCCACGCAGTGCCACGCGGCGGGTTCCGGGTGAGGGCGGACCCTTTATTCCGAATCTTAACAAATGAGGTCGGGGTACTCGGGGTGCTCGCCCGAGACGGCGGCACCGACCACTCCGCGGCCGGTCCATCGCCAGGCCGCGATCCAGGCTCCCGCCACCCGCAACTGCGTAACACCTATCCAGGAGATGATGATTTTGTAGCGGAGGTCATCCGGCGGAGTTTCCACTGGCTCGGCCTCAAAGTTTATTCGGGGTGCGGGCTGGGCTGGCCCCGGCGTGGCCAGCCCGGCCCGCCGTGCTCAGTCCCCCACCTGCCGCCCCGCCCCTTGCTGAACCGGCACGCGCACCGCGTACTGTTCGATTTTGCGGTACAGGCTACTCAGGCTGATGTTAAGCCGCTTCGCCGCCTCGCGCTTATCGGCGGTGTCGCCCAGGATGCGCTCGATGTGCAGCTTCTCGAAGCGCTCGACCGCGGCGTTGAGCTTCTCGGTGCCGAACGGGTCGAACTCCGCCGGGTGCACCCCCGCGATGTCCGGCGGCAGGTCGCACAGGCGCACCAGCGGCCCCTCGCCGAGAATGACTGCCCGCTGCAAGACGTTGTCGAGTTCGCGGATGTTCCCCTTCCAGGCGTGGCCCATCAGCCGGCCCATGGCGTCGTGCGCCACGCCCTGCATCTTCTTGCCGACCGCGCGGGCGTGCTTGGCCAAGAGGAAGTCGGCGAGTTCGGGGATGTCCTCGCGGCGCTCCCTCAAGCTGGGCAGGCGGATCGACACCACGTTGAGCCGGTAGTACAAGTCCTCGCGGAAGTTGCCCGCCTTGACCTCGTGTTCGAGCGACTTGTTCGTGGCCGCAAGGATACGCGCCTCGACTTTCACCGGCTCGTCGGCGCCCACGGGGAAAACCTCCTTCTGCTCGATCGCGCGCAAGAGCTTGGCCTGCGTCGAGAGGGGGAGTTCGCCGATCTCGTCGAGGAACACCGTGCCGCACCCGGCGTGGGCGAACAGGCCCAAGGAATCGCGGTCGGCGCCGGTGTAGCTGCCTTTGCGGTGGCCGAACAGTTGGTTCTCCAGCAACTCCGGCGGGATCGCGGCGCAGTTCACCGCCAGGAACCGCCCCGGCTTCGGCTTATTCACCTGAGCGAAGCGATGGATGGCGCCGGCCAGCAACTCCTTGCCCGTGCCGCTCTCGCCCAGAATTAGCACCGTCGAACCCGTCGGCCCCACGCGCCGGGCTAGCTCCAGCACGCGGCGCATGGCCGGGCTGGTGCCGAGTACCATGCCGCCGGCGGCGTCGGGCCGACCGTCGTCGCGGGACAGCTCACGCCGGAGCCACTGGTTCTCGCGGAACAGGTCGCGCGTCTTGAGTGCCCGGTCGATCTTCGCCTTCACGTCGTGCAGGATGACGGGCTTAATCAGGTAGTCGTGCGCCCCGCGCTGGAACGCCTCGACCGCCGTCTCGACCGTGGCATAGGCCGTAATCAGGATCACCGCCGTGTCGGGACTCAGATTCAGCACGCGGCCCAACACTTCCAGGCCGTCGATCCCCGGCAGGGTCACGTCGCAGAGTACCACGTCGAACTTGCTGCGCACGGCTGCCTCGACGGCGAGTTCGCCGGTCTCGACGCTCGAAACTTCGTAGCCCTCTTGGCCCAGGTACTCGGCCAGGGTCTCGCGGATGATCGGCTCGTCATCGACGACGAGGATGCGGGCGGACGGGCGGCTTGGCATTTGGAAGGGTCCAGGTGCCGGCGGAGTGGGGCGTACTCCTCGTCAAACCGCAACGGCCGGGGGCTTCGCAACCGTGCGAACCTCGCCGAGTTCCGCCGCGAGCAGTGTCACCGTGAAGCGCGTGCCGAGGCCCGGCTCCGACTCCACTTCCAGCCGACCCCCGTGCGCCTCCACCAGCCGCCGCGAGACGAACAGCCCGAGGCCGGTGCCGTGCTTTTTGGTGGTGAAGTACGGCCGGGATAGCCGGGCCAGTTGCTCGGGCGTCATGCCGCAGCCGTCGTCGGCCACCACCAGGCGCACCGACCCCGGCGCGGGCGCGTCCACCTCGACGCTAATGCTGCCCCCCTTGGCGGTCGCGTCGATGGCGTTCAGCACCAAGTTCAGCACGACTTGGACTAGTTGGTCGCGCACTGCGATGAAGCCCGGTACCTCGTCGGCGACGCGCGCGACGATCCGGCGCGACGAACCGCCCTGGTAGAACTTGGCGATGCGCAGCGCGTCCTGCACCACTTCCGCGAGGTTGACCCGGCCGCGCGCCTCGGACGCCGGGCGGCTGAACGCCACGAGTTCGCGCAAGGTACCCTGAATCCGCAGCAGTTCGGCCGTCACCAGGCGCAGCTTGGTTCGCGTGTAGTCGTCGTGGTCGCGGCGCTCGAGCATCTGCACCAGCCCGGAGATGCTGGCCAGGGGGTTGCCGACCTCGTGGGCGATGCCCGCGGCCAGCAGGCCGAACGCCGCCATCTTCTCGCCGTGCTGCACCTGGGCCTGCGATTCTTCGAGTTCGCGCGTGCGCTCGCCGATGCGTGTTTCGAGTAGCGCCTGGTCTTGTTGCAGCGCCGCGTTGAGCGCGGCCATCTCGTCGCGCGCGCCCTTCAGCAGCCGCGCCATCGCCGCGGCGGTCCAGGCGATCCACCCGAGGGTGACGCAGGTGAACAGGTACGACTCGCCGCTGCCGAGTTCCGGGCCGCTCACAACATACAGCCCGGTGAAACTCACTAGGTCGAGCACGCACGTCGCCACGGTGGTGCGCGGCGAGTAGCGCACCGCGCAGCAAATCAGACTCAGCAGGTAGTAGAACCGGAACGGGCTTTCCGGCCCGGTGTGCGCGAAGCACAGCAAGGCGATGAACCACGCTTCGAGCGCGGAAATGCCCAGCGGGAAGTCGCGCAGGAACACGCGCCCCAGCCGAAAGGCAGCCGTGTCGATGGCGGTGAACGCCAGCCCGATGGCGAGAATGACGTTCAGCATCGGCCGCTCGGACGCCGGGGCGCCGAACCCGGTGATCGCCACCCCCACGACCAGCCCAAACCACCGGATTTTCACCGCAATCGACTCGGCCGGCAACTCCCAGGGGCTACCGGCGGGGCGCGGGGCGATGAGATTCCACAGGGCGGCGCGGCTCATGGGCGCATTCTAGGAGACCCCGCGCAACAGCGGCGCCGGCGCGTACTCGGTCGGTACCGATGTGATGGGCGACTCGACCACTGCGCCGGCGCGCCGGCGCCCGGCGAGGCGGACGTAGGCGAGCGTCCGCCCGGCGTCGGCCTCGACCGCCCCGATCTCGCCGAGGTTGTCGGGGGCGACGAAGCGGTGCCAGTCCAGCCAGCGCCGCCAGCCGTCGGGCATGTCGTCGCACGCCGCGATGTCAAGCAGCCCCGAGCGCGTCCACTGCCGCGCCATCCACGCCGCGCCGTGCAAACTCCACAGGCCCGGCTCGGCGGCGTACCACGCGCGCAAAGGTTCGGGCGGCTCACCCCCAAGTTCGGCGGTCAGCCCCGCACCGGCGACCCCGACCCAGCCGCCGGGCCGCACCAGCCGCGCGATCAGGTTCGGCGCGTGGTCGTCGGTGCCGAAGTACGGGTACGAGTCGATGCAGACCACCGCGTCGAAGAACCCCGGCGCGAACGGCAGTGCCCGCAGGTCGCCCCGCATCGGCACCACCGCGTCTCCGACCCCCGCGTCGTGGGCGCGCTTGAGAAGGTCGGCCGGGTCGAACCAGAGGTCTACTGCGAAGACCGTCACTCCGAACTCGCGCGCCAGGAACACCGACGCTGACAGCCTCTCGACCCTGGCCGGCACCCG
>CAXTPM010000203.1:0-4255 GCA_964245865.1 uncultured Fimbriiglobus sp.
CTAGTGGCCGGGCTGGTGCTGTTCTACTACGGCGGCGTCGCCCGGCAGGAACCCGTGGCGCGGCTGAACCTCGGCGAACTCGCCTCGTTACCGGTCTTGGCCGACGGGCGCGTCAAGCCGCTGGACACCGTGGCGCGGTCGGTGCTGCGGACGATCAACAAGGCCGAGCAGTACACCGACGCCTCGGTGACGCCCAAGAAGGCCCGCCCGGCGATCGAGTGGTTCATGGACCTCGCCGCCGCGCCCCAGGGCGGGGGCCGCGCCTGGCCCCTGGCACTCATCCGCATCGAGAGTTTGGAGGTGCGCGACTTCCTGGAACTGCCGCGCGTGGAGTCGCTGCGCTATTCCCTCGCGGAGATCACCGGCGACACCGCGAAGGGCGAGTCGCGCTACGGCCTGTTGGCGCGGGCCGCGGGCGAGGCGGCTGAGGTGCGCAAGAATAACCCCGAGGCGCTGAGCACCTTCCAGAAGGCGATCCTGGCCACCGCCGAGCACGTCCAACTCGCGCTGAAGCTGCACACCGGCGAGGAGCCGGCCCTGATCCCCCGCAAGTTGGAGGAGGGCAGCGCCGACTTCCGGCCCTACGCGGAGTGGCAGGCGGTGGTGGCGCGCGAGACCCGCGCGTTCGTGCTCCAGGAGGCCGGGATCGACCCGAACGCGCGGCCCGAGCAGATTCAGGCAGCGCTGCAGGCTCTGCCCGACGAGACGCGGCAGCAGATTCAGGCCCGCGCCGGCGACTTCCGCGCCAGGCTAAACTCGACGAACCGCGCCGGCGCCGCCTGGGGCGATGTCCTGAGCGCGTACAACTCCAAGAAGCAGTCCGAACTCGACAAGGCCGTCGCCGAGTTCCGACGGCTCCAGGGCGACTATACCACCCCCGCCGAGCGCGCCGCGTGCGCGTTCGAGGCGAAGTTCAACCGCCTGAACCCGTTCTTCCACCTGATCTTCGGCTGCATGGGCGTCGGCGCGGTGGTCGCCGCGAGCTGGCTCACACTCCTGGTGAATCCGAGCCGCGCCGAGGCGATGCGCCGCGCGGCGCTCTACTGCCTAGTCGGCCTGTTCGCGGTGCAGACCGTCTCGCTCGTGTCGCGCATGTACCTCTCGGATCGCTGGCTCGTGTTCGTGACGAACCTGTACTCCTCGGCGGTGTTCATCGCCTGGGGCGCGATGCTGCTCGGCATCCTCATCGAGCGCGTCGTGCCCCTAGGTCTTGGCATCCTGCTCGCAGCGGTGCTGGGCGGGGCGACCAACGACCTCGCGCACATCCTCGCCCACGGCACCGGCGGCGACACCATCGAGCAGCAGCGCGCGGTGCTCAACACCACCTTCTGGCTCGGCACCCACGTCACCACGATCGTCTTCGGCTACACCGCCACCTTCGCGGCCGGTCTGGTCGGCGTCGGCTACATCGCGCTCGACCTCTTCACCAACGTCTTGAAAAAGCAGACGGTCCTCGGGCGCGGCCCGACGGCGCGCAAGATGGAAGTCGGCCGCGTGGTCGGGATGGTGATCTACGGCATGGTCTGCTTCGCCGCCTTGCTCAGCTTCGTCGGCACGGTGCTCGGCGGCATCTGGGCCGACCAGAGTTGGGGCCGCTTCTGGGGCTGGGATCCCAAGGAGAACGGCGCGGTGCTGATCGTGATCTGGAACGCCTTGATCTTGCACGCCCGCTGGGGCGGCATGGTGCGCGACCGCGGCGTGGCGGCGCTCGCGGTGTTCGGCAACGCCGTGACCGCGTGGAGCTACTTCGGCACCAACCAACTCGGCGTCGGCCTACACGCCTACGGCTTCAGCAAAGACCTCGCCGACGGCTGCGTCGCCATCTGGCTGAGCCACCTCGCGGTCATCGCCGTGGCGATGGGCGCGTGGGGCGTCGAGCGCTGGCGGCGGGCGGCGTAGTGGGGGCTTGACGGCGCCGCGCGGGCGGCAGATGATGGGGGCATGACACCGCAAACCGCCGCCGCGCCGTCGATCGCCGAAACCTTCGCCGCCCTCGTCGCCGAGTGGCGAGAGGCGGTCGAAGTGCGGTACAGCTCCGACCCGTCGGCGCCGTCGCGGCACCCTGCCTACCGCGCGATGGTAGACTTGGGTCCGGCGATTCTGCCGCTGATCTTCGCCGAACTGGAGTCGTCCGCCGACCCCGGCTTCTTAAGCGCCCTGCGCGAGTTGACCGGCGTGGACCCGGTGCCCGACGAGGAGCGGGGCTACCCCCGGAAAATGGCGATCCACTGGCTCGCCTGGGGCCGCGCTCGCGGGTTGGTGTAAGTCGCCGTGTTGCCCGCACAACTGCTGGCCGCGTTCCCTGACCTGGAGCGAGACGACGCGGCCGTGACCGGCCCGCCGGACGCGGTGTACAACTGCGTCGCCTGGGCTGCCGGGCGAACCGACTCTTATTGGTGGCCCGTCGGCCCCGAGACCGTCTGGCCCCCCGGCGTGTCCGCCGATCTTACCGCACCCGCGTTCGTCGCCGCCCTCGCCATCGTCGGCTACGTCCCTTGCAACGACGGCGCCCCCGAGCCTGGCTCCGAGAAGGCCGCGATCTACGCGCGGGGCGGAGTCGTGACCCACGTCGCGCGACAGCTACCCAGCGGTCGCTGGTCGAGCAAGCTGGGCCGGGATTGCACCGTCGAGCACGCCACCCCCGCCGGGCTGGAGGGGGCCGTGTACGGCGCGGTCGTCACGTACCTCAAGCGCCCCGCGACCTGACCGCCGCGCCTGGCTTTCGCTAAAACGCCAACTACCCCCTTCCCAAGCGCAGGTCCCGTTATGCCCCACCCCGGTCCCGTCCGCGTCGCTGTGATTGGCCTCGGCTTCGGCTCGGAGTTCCTACCGATCTACGCCGCCCACCCTCACGCCGAGGCCGTGGCGATCTGCCGCCGCAACCGCGCCGAACTCGACCGCGTCGGCGACAAGTTCAACATCAGTAAGCGCTACACCAGTTACGACGAGGTGCTCGCCGACCCCGACATCGACGCGGTGCACATCAACAGCCCGATCCCCGACCACGGGCCGCAGACCATCGCCGCACTCAAAGCGGGTAAGCACGTTGCGTGCACGGTGCCGATGGCCACCGACAAGGCGCAGATCAAAGAGATCGTGGAACTTCAGCGCTCGACGGGGCTGGTGTACATGATGATGGAAACCGTGGTGTACGCGCGGGAGTACCTGTTCGCCAAGGACTTGTACGACCGGGGCGTCTTGGGACGCATCCAGTTCCTGCGCGGGAGCCACCAACAAGACATGGACGGCTGGCCCGACTACTGGCCCGGCCTGCCCCCCATGTGGTACGCCACGCACTGCGTCAGCCCGTGCCTGGCGATCCTGAGCGAACCCGGCAAGCCGGCGCTTGCGGAGAGTGTGGTCTGCCACGGCTCCGGCCGCATCCGCGAGTCGCTCGTCGGCAAATACGGCAGCCCGTTCGCGGTGCAGTCGGCCACGTTCACCATCCGCGACTCGGACGTGGTGGCCGAGGTCACGCGCAGCCTGTTCGACACCGCCCGGCAGTACCGCGAGAGCTTCGACGCCACGGGGTCGAACGTCAGCTTCGAGTGGCAGCAACTCGAAGGGGAGAAGCCCGTGCTGCACATGCGCGGCCTGCCGGAGCACCAAATCCCCCGCCGCGTCGAGGTGCCGGACTTCGCGGGGCGCCTGCCCGAGCCGATCCGCAAGTTCACCGGCGCGATCCACGACGCGACGCACCTGAGCTTCGTGCAGGGCGGGGGCCACGGCGGCTCGCACCCGCACTTGGTCCACGCCTTCGTGGAGGCGGTGCGCGGCAAGCAGCCCGCATTCCCCGACGCGCCGACGAGCGCGAACTACACCCTCGTGGGGCTGTGCGCGCACGAGAGCGCGATGAGCAAAGGGGCGCGGGTGGAAGTGCCGGTATACTAGGGTTGTCTGCCGCCCGTTCCCGGAAGGGTTCCGCCGTGCCACTCCTCGACCACTTCCGCCCCCCCTTGAGCGAGCGCCGGCACTGGCACTCGTTCCACAACTCGTGGGCGACGTACCTGTCGAGCAGTCTAAACGCGCTTCTGCCCGAGGGCTACTTCGCCGAGGCGAACGTGCAGTTCGGCGTCGAGATCGACGTGGCCGCGTTCGAGGAGCCGGGGACGGCAATCCCTGCGATGGCTTGGGAGCCGCCGCCGCCGGACGCGAGCCTGCCGGTTACGCTCCAACCGGGCGTGGCCGAGGTCGGCGTGTTCAGCAAGGACGGCGGGCCGACGCTCGCGGGGTGCATCGAACTGGTCAGTCCCGC
>CAXTPM010000203.1:4265-8301 GCA_964245865.1 uncultured Fimbriiglobus sp.
GGACCGCGCCGCCCACCGGGACGCCCTGGTCAACAAGTGCGCGGCCTACCTGCAGGCCGGCGTCGGGGTGGTGCTGGTGGATGTCGTCACCGAGCGGCGCGCCGACCTTCACGGCGAGTTGCTGGGTCGTTTGGGCGCGGCGGGCGTGTCGCCGGGCGCGTCACTTTCGGCCGCGGCCTACCGCCCCGTCGAGCGCGGCGGCGTGCCGGTGCTGGACGTGTGGTTCGAGCCGCTGGGACTCGGCCACGCCCTGCCGACGCTGCCTTTGTGGCTGCGCGGCGGGCTGTGCCTGCCGGTCGAACTGGAGGCGACCTACGAGCGGACTTGCGCCGAGCAGCGGGTGCGGGTCGCGGCCGAGAACAGGTGAAAGCCGAAAGCCCAGGGACGGCCGTCCCTGGGCTTTGCTCATGCTCTTTGCTCACACCCTACTTAATAAACTTCCAGTGCTTGTAGAACATCGCGTTGAACCGCGCCGTAATCACGCGCACCACGGCCAGGATCGCGCCGAGTAGGCCGTTGACATAACTCGGCCGCAGAATATCGACGAACATGCAGTAGCGCACCTCGTCCGACTGGTTGCAGCTCTGGTGCTGGAGCGTGTCGTCGAAGATAAAGAGCTGGTTGTCGCGCCAGTAGTTCGTGTGCGTGCCGACCTTGACGAATACCTTGTCGCTGTCGATGCGGTTGATGTTGTACAACACGCGCAGGGTAATGCGCAGCGGCCCGTAGTGCTTGCCGGTTGATGCCTTCTTGTTGAACACCGAACACCCAATGGTGCGGATGTACTTGTACTGTTTGTGGTACTCGGGAATGTCGATACTCGCCGGCATGTTTTTGCCGTACCACTTCCAGAAAATCATCCCGCGCTTCTGGTCGCCCATTTTTTCCGCGAGGCGCTCCATCAGGTTCGAGGCGTGCGCCGTCTCGATCATGCCCTTGATTTCGGCCTGGTGCCCCGGCGGCAATTCTTCGAGCTTGTACACGCCACGGTTGCGGTACGGCAGGCAGAGAATGTCCATCACCAAGTTGAACGGCGACAACAGCCACGTGAAGATGCCGTTGCCCGCGAAGTAGCGGTCGAGCGACGACAGCTTGCGTGCACTATTACGACTGAAGTCCACTAGCCCGACCGCGACGGCGACGGCCAGAGGAATCGGAATGAACCACGCGGCGAGGCCGAAGGGGATCACGCGCTTGGCGGTTTTTTTGAGCGTGCGCACCCACCTCGACTTCGAGAGGCGCGGCCGGGGGGGCGATACGGTTCCGATCACGGCTTGCCTCGCGGGACGGTGAGGGGGAGGGGCGCGAAACGGCCCGGCCGGCGGGGAGTGTACCCACGCCGGCCGGGCCGGTCAACCGGGAGTCAGTCTAGGTACTAGCTACCCAGCTTCTCCAGTTCAATGTAGTTGTCGTCGGACTTGTCGTCAGGAATCGCCACGCGGTCGGGGCGCTTCCCCTTGTCGTTGCTGCGAATCTTCAGCCGCGTGCCGCTCAGTTCGTACACGCCCAGGTCGGTCTTGCCTTTGGCGTCACGGATGTCGATCCCCGCCGGCTTGGCCTTCGGTTCGAGCTTGATGATCGTGTCCGAGTCGGGCGCCTTGACCGACTTGCCGGCCGCGAGGATTTTGGTGTAGATCGCGTTGCCGTCGAAGGTCAGCTCGACCTTCACTTGGTCGCGCACCGCGGCCGGCACTTTCTCGCTGATCTCCTTGGACTTGAAGTAAGTCGAGACCCACGTCCCCTGGAGTTTCTTGAGTTCGGCGTCGTCGATCGCGCCGTCGGGGACGCCGGCCAGCGCGCCGCCGGCTTCGAGCGTGCTGCTCTCCAACGGCTTGGTGGCGGGAACCTTAACGGCGAACTTGTCCAGCCCGTCGAGCGACTCGCCACCGGCGCGGGTCACGAGTGCCCGGAACAGCTTGGGGTCGGCCCCCTCACGGATCGTACGCACCGAGCCGTCGCCCATCAACACCACCGTGGCGCGGCTCTTGTCGAGGCGCGTGTGGACGAACGGGGCCATCGGGTTGCCGGTCTCGTCCACGCCCACCACCGTCGCGCCGCCGCCGGCGATCCAGGGGCGACCGGTGTTGCCGGGGGCGACCTGGGCGAGGTAAATCGTGTTCGAGAGGCCGTCGGTCACGTCCTCGAACTTCGACCCCCAGTCGTAGCCGATCAGGCCGACCTTCTTCGCGGCCTCGGCGTTGCTCGGGTCGTAGCGCCCGGCGTCCAGGCCGAGGCCCGCGAGGGCGACGAAGTTGGTGCCCCCCAGGCTGCGGCCCTGCGCCAGCGGGTGCCGGGCGCGCCAGGTCGCCTGCGGGTAGTCCGGCGAGACGAACTCGGGCACCCACGACTCCGCGACTGCGGCGTTCTCCTTGGCGTACCACGGGTATTTCTTGTCGTTGTACTGGCTCAGGAGCTGCCGCTGCCCCACATACGGGAGCAGTTGCAGGAAGAAGCTCGCGCGGCTCTCGGGCGGGTGGGCCAGGCGGTAGCGGGCCTCGGCGGTGTCGTAGTCCTGGGTGCCTTTGGGGAACGGCTTCGGCGCGGCCTTGAGTTTCACCGCGGTCGAGGCGAGGCGGTGGACTTCGAGTTCGCCGGTGAGCACGCTCATGCGCCCCTTGAACTGGTTGGCGCCGCGCGTGATCGCCGGCTGCAACAGCGCGTTGTAGCGGTCCTCGGGCCAGTTGATGAGGAACGGGACGGTCAGCACGCGGTCCTGGATGATGAGGTTAATGTCGCCCTGGTTGGTGGCGCGGACGCCGGGGCCGTTGGGGTCGCTGCCGGCGCCGGGGGGGCCACCGGGGCCGGACGAGCCGCCCGACGACCCAGGGGGGCCACCGGGAAACCGCCCGCCGGGGGGGCCACCGGGGCTGGGGGGGCCGCCGCGCGGCGGGCCACCACGGGGGGGGCCGCCCTCGCTGTCGCCGGCCGAGCCGCCAGAGCCACCGCCGAACTGCCCCCCGTTGTTGCCGTTGTCGGTGAGCGCCCCGAGTCCGCCGACGCGCGTCTGGGTGCCCATCGCCTGGTCCATCAGAAGCGCGAAGCCCTGCGCGACGGGGCCGACGAACTCTTTGACGGTCTTGACCGCGTCGTCGTCGGTGAGGAACTCCAGCACGAAGCTCCCCGCCGCCTGGTCGCGGGACCACTGGTCGAGGTGGCCCCCGGCGAGCTTGACGCGCGCCAGCGCCCCGGCCAGCGCGTTGCCGTTCTGGCGGTAGACCGCGTTGAGTTGCTGGGGGTTGAAGACGTTCTGGGGCAGTTGCTCGCAGAACACCAACGGGGCTGGGGTTTTGAGGTCTTCCTCGATGGCGTTGAGCACGCGCTTGAGGTTCGGGTCGATGGTGCGGTAGGTCGGGATGGTGGTGTAGAGCTTGCGCGGCTTCATCTGCACGTTCTGAATGCCGATGCCGCCGCCCGGAGGGGCGCCGGGGGCACCGGGGCCGGCGGGGGCTTCCGCGCCCGGACCCTCGCCGCCGCTCGGGCGCGGGCGCCCCTGCTGCACCAGCGGGGACGACGAGCCTTCGGCGCCGGGGCGCTTGCCGCCGCCGGGGGGCGCGGCGCCGGGCGCCTCGGCGGGCGGGGCGGCGCTGGGGTCGGTGAGTTCACTCTTGTACGGCGGCAGGCCGCTCGGCTCGAGGTCGTTCAGGAAGCGCTCGACGATCGCCTGCGCCCCGACCATCACGGTTTGGGAGTCGTAGACGTGCACAGCGTACTTGCGCTTGGCGGCTTCCTCGGCCTCCTTGACCGCGCGGGGGTTGGTGCTGGTAATGTCGATCCCGAACAGCTTGGCGAGTTCAGCGGTGCCGAAGGTCTTGCCGAGCGCGTCGATGAACGCGTTCGACTCGACCACGTAGTACGCCCGGCCGTTGACCGCGAGAGGTTCCTTGGAGAGCTTCCACTCCTCGAGAATCTTGCGCTCGCGGATCGGCGACTTGGTGCGCAGCACCACGAACGGGTCGCGGTCGGGGCCGACCACGCAGTGGACCGAAGTCTCCATCTGATCGACGCCGAAGGTCATCGACTGGTTGAACAGCGCGCG
>CAXTPM010000204.1:0-294 GCA_964245865.1 uncultured Fimbriiglobus sp.
GGCGAGGCCCGCCCGGTAGGTCGAGTCGGTGGTGGTCCGCATCGCGTCGATCAGGGGCGCCACCACCGCGTCGCCGCTCAGGCGCAACTGCTGCTCGGCGTAAGCGCGCTCCCCCGACGATTCGCCGAGGTTCCGCACGAAGAGCGCCACGCGCTCGGGGTCTTTGTAGCGCTTGGCGTTGACCGCCTCGGACGCCTCGATGATCCGCTGCACCGTCTCTTTGGCCGATTTCTGCGCGGCCGGCTCGTCGCTCCACACGGGGACGTTGCGGAGCTTCAGGACCGCGGTTGGGTC
>CAXTPM010000204.1:304-1107 GCA_964245865.1 uncultured Fimbriiglobus sp.
GGAGGTCGGGGTTGGGCGCGGCAGCCGGGGGGGCGGGGTCGCCGGCGGGCGGCTGCGCGGCCGCGCCCTGGAGGGGGAGCCAGGAGGCGAGGCCGAGCGCGACAGCCCCCAGTGCCAAACACGTTTTGTTCACAGCCCGCCCCCAGGTGCCCACACGGAATGCTAGTCGGGGCTATTGTGGCCGGCGAATCTAGACGTCGCAACCGGCCAGCCCGAGTTCGGGCCGCACCAGGTCGGCGAACGTCTCGCGCCGCCGGATCAACCGGAACGCCGCGCCCTCGACCAAGACCTCGGCGGCCCGCGGGCGCGCGTTGTAGTTCGACGCCATGCTCATGCCGTAGGCGCCGGCCCCCCGCACCGCCAACAGCTCCCCCCGCTTCATTGTTGGCAGATTGCGCGCCTTCGCCAAATAGTCCCCGGACTCGCACACCGGCCCCACCACGTCCTGCGGCACCGTGCCTTCGATTTCGCCCTCGTAGTCCTCCGGCGATTCGGGCACACCCGCCCCCGGCGCCACCGGCCAGATGCGGTGGAACGAGTCGTAGAGCGTGGGGCGGATCAGGTCGTTCATCGCCGCGTCCTGGATCAAATAGTGCTTGCCGCCGGTGTCCTTGTTGAACAGCACCGTGCTCACGAGAATCCCCGCGTTGCCGACGATGAACCGGCCGGGTTCGAGTACGAGCTTGCACCCGGTCGCTCGCACGGCCGGCAGGATCGCCTCGGTGCCCCAATTTCCACCCGGTTTCCAACCGTGGGTGCGCAAATAGTTGGCCGTGGAGGCCAGCGCGTCCGGCACGGAGGTC
>CAXTPM010000204.1:1117-4450 GCA_964245865.1 uncultured Fimbriiglobus sp.
GCTCGCACGGCCGGCAGGATCGCCTCGGCGAACGCTCGTGCGGGGAGCGCTTCGGCCCTGCGGTAGTGGATGCCGAAGCCGCCGCCCATGTTCAGGTAGTCGATGCGGTGGCCCAGCTCGCGGAACCGGCGCACGAGTTCGACCGCCTTCTTGCCCCCGGCCGCGTAGGGTTCGGCACTCAGAATCGGCGAGCCGAGGTGCATGTGCAGCCCCCGCAGCGCCACCCCTTCGATGCGCAACGCGCGCTCGGCCACATCGACCACGGTTTCGATGTCGAGGCCGAACTTCACGCCCTTGACACTCGTGTCCGTCTTGGCGTGCGTCTTCGGCGGCAAGTCCGGGTTGACGCGCAGCGCGCACGGCGCGACTTTGCCCATCGACGATGCCACGCGGCCGAGTTCGACGAGTTCTTCTTCGCTCTCGACATCGAAGAGCATGACGCCGTGGTCGAGCGCCATGCGCATCTCGGCCTCGGTCTTGCCGACGCCGGCGAACACCACCTTCGCCGCCGGCCCGCCCGCCTGCACGGCCCGGTAGAGTTCGCCGCCGCTAGTGACATCGAAGCCGTAGCCGAGGTCCGCCAGGAGCTTGCAGATGGCGAGGTTGCCGTTCGACTTCACCGAGTACGCCAGCACCGGCTCGGCCTCGGCGAACGCCTCTTGGATGGAGCGCGCGTGGTGCTCGATGGTGGCGCGGCTGTAGACGTAGAGCGGCGTGCCGAACTCGGCGGCGAGGTCGGCGACGCGCACGCTCTCGCAGTGGAGTTCGCGGTTCTGGTAGTGGAAGTGGTCCATCGCTCGATTACCCTTCGGTTGCCGGTATTCCCAACTCCGCCTGCCAAAACTCCAACTGCCGCGCCACCTCGGCCGGCGCCGTCGAACCCTCGCTCGTGAACGCCGCCACGGCTTGGGCCACCCCCAGGCGCGGCCGCACGGTGCCGCTCAGCCCCGGCAGCACCGCGTCGAACGCCGCGTCCGGCAGTCCCGAGAGCGTGCCGCCGGACTTCTCCGCCAGCCGCACCAGCCCGCCGACCGCCTCGTGCGCCGAGCGCATCGGCAGCCCGGCGGTAATCAGGCTCTCCATGAGTGTGGTCGCGTCCAGGAAGCCGCGCTCCAGGCGCGCGGCGATCACCTCGCGCTTCAGCTTCGTCTCGCGGATCAGGGGCGCCGCGACCGCCAAACACCCCGCGACCGTGTCGAAGGCGTCGAACACCGCGGCCTTGTCTTCCTGCAAGTCGCGGTTGTACGCCAGCGGCAGTCCCTTCACCAGCACCAGCATCTGCGTGAGCGCCCCGACCACGCGCCCGGTCTTGCCGCGCGTGAGTTCCAAGACATCCGGGTTCTTCTTGTGCGGCATGATGCTCGACCCGGTGCAGAACGCGTCGGGCAGGTCGAGGAAGTCGAACTCGGTGGTGCTCCACAGCACCCACTCCTCGGCCCAGCCGCTCAAGTGAACCGCGATTACCGACAAGCAGAACACGAACTCCAGGAGGAAGTCGCGGTCGCTGGAGACATCGAGGCTGTTCCGCGCCACCGAGTCGAACCCGAGCGCCGCGGCGACGTGCCGCCGTGCGATCGGCAGCGTCGTGCCTGCGAGTGCCGCGGCGCCCAGCGGCAAAACGTTCGCGCGCTCCAAGCAGTCCGCGAGGCGCGAGCGGTCGCGCGCGAACTTTTCCACATACGCCAGGTAGTAGTGCGCCGCCAAGACCGGCTGTGCCCGCTGCAAGTGCGTGTAGCCCGGCAAAATCACCCCGGCGTCCCGCCCCGCGCTCGCCACGAACGCGCGCTGCACTTCGGCCAGCAGCCCGTCGAGTTCGCTGATGGCCTCGCGCACCCACAGCTTGACATCGGTCACGACCTGGTCGTTGCGGCTGCGCCCCGTGTGCAGCTTCCGCCCGACATCACCCAACTTGGCGATGAGTGCCTGCTCGATGTGGGTGTGGATGTCCTCGAGCGACGTGCGGAACTCCATCCGCCCGGCGGCGATGTCCGCGCCGATTTCGTCGAGCGCGGCGCAGATGGAGTCGGCCTCGGCGCCGGAGATCAGGCCGGCGTGGGCGAGCATGCGCGCGTGGGCCTGAGACGCGCGGATGTCCTGCGGGGCGAGCCGGCGGTCGAACGAGATCGACTCGGTGAACGCCTCGACGCGCGCGTCGGTGCCGCCCTCGAAGCGCCCGCCCCAGGTCTTGTGTCCCCCGCCCGCGCCCGCACTCATCCCAGCGCCCCGCCCGTGCCCAGAAGGTCCGAAGCGGCTATTCTACAGGCGACCCGCCCGCCGTCACGAGGAGTCCGCCGTGCCGCGCCGATTCGCCGCCGCCCTGGCCGCCGCCCTGGCCGTTACAAATGTTGGCCGTGCGGCGCCGCCGACGCTCGTGGCCCGCCTCCGCGGCGCCGACGACTTGCGCCCGCTCCTGCCGCTGGCCGGGAGGCTGATCGACCGCGAGACCGAGGCGACCGCGCTGTCGGCCCTCGCCGCCCTCTCGGCCACCGCGAAGTCCGGCCTGCGCGGCCTCGACCCGACTCGGCCGATGGCGCTCTACGTGACGATTGCCGACGGTCCCCTCGGCGCATCCGGCGCCCTGATGCTCCCCGTCAAAGACCGCGCCGCGTTCGACGCGGCACTCGCGGCCTTCGGCGGCCTCACAGTCTTGCCCGAGAAGGGCGGGGCGCGCGAACTCCGCCGGCGCGGCTCGCAACTGCCGGGCTACTTGCGCCACCATGCTGGGTACGCCTACCTCACGGTCCTTTCGCCGACGTTCACCGATGACGCCCACCTCGTCCCGCCCGGAGTCGTGTTCGCCGAGCCGCTTGCGGCGACCGCCGACTTCACGCTGCGCGCCGGCCAACTGACGGCCGCGATGATTGCCGCCGTGTTCGCCCAACTCGAACTCGCCGACTTGGCCGCGCCGCCGGTCGAGCGCTCCGAACTCGACGACGCACTTGATCGGCTCGCCCACGAACTGCCGCGCGTGCTGGCCAAGCGCGTCCTTGAACAGTCCGAGACGATCCACGCCGGACTGACACTCGACCCCGTTGCCGGCCGCGCGATCGTGAGCGCGGTGCTCGACCCGAAGCCGAACACGCAACTCGCCGCCGAGGTCGCCGGGTGGGCGACGCGCGAGGGGGTGCCGCTCGACCCGCGCCCCGCCGGGCTGCCCCCGCGCTCCGTCGTCGGGGTCCACCTCGGCGTGAGCGACGACGCCCGGCCGTACTGGTCGCGCGCGGTCGAAACCTGGCTCGCCGCCCAACTCGTCAGGCCGCGCCCCCAGCCCGTCCGCGCCGGCCTCGCCCTGCGCGCCGTGGCCGCGGCGGCGGGCGCCGGCCGGCTCGACCT
>CAXTPM010000204.1:4460-8298 GCA_964245865.1 uncultured Fimbriiglobus sp.
CTCCCCGCAGGGGGAAATGCCCTCGAACTCCTGCTGAACCGCTCGTCGCGCGAGCTGGCCCTGCTCGCGCCCGGATTCGCCGCCGAACTCGTGCCGTTCGAGCGCGGCCGCGCGCTGCGGCTCACGAGGCGCGCCGGCGGCGGGGTGCCGACGCTCTCGGCCTCCCGCGCGGGGCGGCTGTACCTGGCACGCGGCCCCGGCGCCAAAGCGGCGTTATCCGACCTCGCCGCGCGCAAGCCTGTTCCGGTACCGGCGGCGTCTGCCGATGTCTCGGTGGTCGAACTCGCGCCGCTGTTCGACGCGCGCTGGGAACGCCCAAAACTCGCCGACGCTGCCGTGTTCGGCCCCGAGGGGCACGCCGGGCGCGACCGCCTCACCGTTCGCCTCACCGGCGGCGCGTCGGCCACACTCACCGTCACGCTCGACGCCCGCGCCGCGCAAGCGCTGGTCCGGGCTAGTCGGCCTGCCGCAGCGCCCGCACCACCGGCACCCGCGCCGCCGCCGACACCGCCAGGGCACTTATCAGGAGGCCCGTGACGGCCACCGCCGCCGCGAGGCCGAGCGCCGCTGTGGTGGGGAAGTGCCCCCCGAGCGCCGCGTTGGGCAGCACGCTCGCCACCCCCGCCGCAGCGCCGACGCCGCAGCCGAGTGCGAGTACGCCGAGCGTCTCGAACAGCATCAGACGCCGTAAATCGCCCGCCGAGTAGCCGACCGCGCGCAAGAGGCCGAACTCGCCGCGCCGCTCCCAGACGCTCCGCAAAATGACCACCCCGACGCCCAGCACCGCGAGGCCGAGGGCGAGCACGCCGAGCAGTTGGAACGTCGAGAGGTACGCCCCGACCACCGCCTGCGCCCGGCCCGCCCGCTCGGCTGTCGGGGCCACGACTAGCCCGTTCTCAGCGAACGCCGTCCGCAGCCACTTCGCCACGCCGGCAGCTTTTTCCGGCGGGCACTCGACCAGGAACACGCGGTAGCCCCCCTCGCTCGGGAAGTGTTGGCGGAACGCACTACGGGACATCAGCACTTCGCCGGCGAAGACCGAATCCTGGAGCAGCCCGACCACCGCCGCGCGGAACGGCCGGCCCGCGCCGTCGCGCAACTCGACCTCGCCGCCGAGCGTCACGCGGAGCATGAACAGAGCGGTGTTCATCTCCAAAATCACCGGCACCGGCGATCCCTGCGCGACGGGCCGGCGCAGCAGCTCGAACGGGTTCGCCCGCTCCTCGGGCGACTCGGCTTGTGACTGCGCGAAGCGGAAGCCGCCGCGCGCGACGAAGTCGTCGGTCAGGCCGACGGCCCTCGGCGAGCGCGCCCGGTACAGGTTCGCGCAGCTCGCGTCCTCGCCGGCAGACACGGGGAGTTCGGCCACGCGCATCCCACTCAGGTCACCCTCGGCGGCGGCGAGCCGCTCGGCGCGCGTCGGCCCCGTCGGGTCGTCGCGCTCGAGCTTCTGGAAGTGCCGCGTCAGCCGCTCGGTCAGGTCGTCGCGCCCGGCCCCGGCGCCGAAACTCTGGTAGAGCGGCACCGACGCCTCGGCGAACAGGGCGTAGCCGCCGCTGCCCCCGGTCTTCGCGGCGAACTCGGCGTCGGGGCGCTTGCGGAAGCTCTCGACCGACACCACCAGGAACGCCGCGAGCGCCACCAGCACCGCCGTCAGAATCGCGCGGCGGCGGTTGCGCACCACCCCGCGCCACGCCAGCCCCGGCACCCCCCCCCCGGCGGCGCGGTCGGGGCGCAGGACCGTCGCCCACGCTAGGAGGAAGCCGCCGGCGAGCAGCATCAGCCCGCCGCCGAAGAACGCGCCCGCCCGCTCGTCGGGGTTCGTGGCGAACCGCCCCAATCCGAGCGGCACGACCCCGAGCGCAAGGATCAGTACGCCCAACCACGGGCGGATTCGCCGCCGGGCCTCGCCTCCGGGCGCCTCGGCCGAGGTCGCACCGCGCAGGAGCATCGGCGGCGGCACGCGGCGCAGCCCGGCGGCGCCGGCCACCACCGCGCCGGCCGACGCGGCGAGGGTGAGCAGCGCCCCGAGCGCGAACGACTCGGGCCGGGCGTGCAGGCGCAGGTACGTACCCAACTCGGGGTCGGGCCACAACTCGGTCAGGAAGCGGATCATCCCCCAGGCGTACCCCGCCGCGAGCACCAGCCCGGCGGCGGTGCCCACGGCGGCGAGGAGCGCCCCCTCGCGCGCCAGGTAGCCGAGCACCCGGCCCGGCGTGAACCCGGCCGCGAGCAGGACGCCGACCTCCGCGGCGCGGCGGTCGATCGCCAGGCGGAACAGCAGGCCCACCAGCAGTAGCGCGGCGAGCACCAGCAGGCCGCTGAACGCGAGGAACAGCACGGCGAAGTCGGTGCCGCCCTTGCTCGCCTCCAACTGCTGGTCGCGAACGGGTCGGAACGACAAGCCCGCCGCGGCCGGGTCGAGCGAGGCAAGCAGTTTCGCGGCGAGCGGCGCGGCGAGCTCCTCGGGGTTTTGCCCCGGCCTGCCGGCGACGCGCACACTCGTGGTGACGCCGTAGCGGCTGGAAAACAGGCGTTCGCCGGCCCCGAAGTTGATGTACGCCTTGGGGGTGGCCTTGTAGCGCTTCCAGTAGTCCTCGTCGCGCGGCTTGACCCGGCCGGCGGTGACGGGGAACGGGCTGTTCCAGGTCGTGATCGAAAGTTGGTCGGTGATTCCCGGAAACTTCGGCGTCAGGTCGGCGTCGAGCGCCGGCCCCGCGAGGGGGACGTACCCGGCCAGCCGGAACGTAGCCGACGCCTGCTCGGTCCCCTGCTCGAGTTCGGGCCGGAAGAAGTGCAGCGTCACCGGCGACCCGGCGGGCAGACCCCGCAGCGGGGACTCGGGCCAGTCGGCCAGCACAATCTCGTCGTCGCCCAGGGATCGGCCCCCCGGCGAGAACGGCCCGAGCGGCTCGCCCAGCGTGGGGTCGAGCGCGGCCACCACCGAGTAGGGGATGAGCTTGCGCCCCGCTCCCTCGTCGGCGTTATCGAGCGGCAGCGCGTCGGCGGTGATCGCGTTGGCCAGATACGAGATCGTGGGGGCGGCGCGTAACCCCGACTCGTCGGCGGCGCGGAGGGCGGCCCCAACTGCGGCTGGGGCCAGCACCAGCGACTCGCTCTCGACGGCGGCGTAAGCCTTGCGCGCCGGGGCGACGGCGGCGGAAAGGCCGTAGTCGGCGAGCGTTAGCCGCGCGGCCAACGTCTCCCGGAGGGAGTCGGCATCGACGCCGGACGCGAGAATTGCGCTGACCGCGCCCGGCCGGCCGATCTGGGCTTGCAGCAGCGCCAGCGGCGCGAACGCGGTCAGCGGCGCGTCGGGGCCGGTGTCGAGGTTCAACTCGCCCGCCGGGTGCCCGGCGGGCAGCACCGCGCCAACGGTGACTTTCAGAGTCGCCGTCACGTCGTCGGCGGCGCGCCGGCCCAGCAGCGACGACCTCGGCACCAGGCTGAAGCGCTCGACGCCTAATTCCACCGGGTCGCCGGGACTTGCGCCGAGGGCTTTGGCGGTGCGCGCGCTCAGCACCACTTGCGCCCCGCCGGGGGGCGGCTCGGGGACGCCGAAGCGCGCGAACCCGCCGGCGCCGAGGCCGTACAGCGCGACGCGGCCGAGCGAAGCCTCGCGCGAACTCGCCGAACTCGTGAGGATGAGCGCGGGCGTGGCGCCGGGCCAGTCGGCGGCGAGTTCCTGGCGCAGCAGGCGCGGACTCAGAAGCGCGTGCTCGACGCCGTTGAGCTGGCCCAGGGCACGCTCGCGCAGGCTCCCCCGCAGAGAGTCGCCGATCAGGAGGGCGCCAGTGAGGGCGGCGGCGCCCACCGCGACGCCGAGGGCCACCGGCCA